>NZ_JALCZC010000005.1:0-111813 GCF_022690805.1 Anaeromyxobacter sp. SG66 | reverse complement strand
CATGGCCGGCTTCAACGAAGGCGCGGCGCCGATCGAACTCGTCGAGGTGCAGGAGGAAGTCGACCTGGACGTTTCGTTCCTCTCCGGCGAGCTCGCGCAGGCGCAGGGCGAGAACGTTCGACTCGAGTGAAGCGGGGGCGAGCGCAGACATGGGGTGCACCTCCAGTACACCCTTCGTAGCACGCGATTTCCGGAGCTCCAGAGACGCTCCAGGTTCGCGTCTGCGCGGCGTTCTCCGCTGCGCCCTCGTCGGAGCCTCAAACCGATCGGCGCGCGCTTCACGCGCGAGGCGCGTGCGCGAGAGCGGCCCTCCCGCGCCTACCCATATGCCGAGCGCGATCGAAGCGAGAAGGCGTCAATGGGAATTGTTTCACCCACCGCAACTGGGACGCCTTGAGCGCGAGCGACGCTGCGAAGTTCCGGCGGACTATCGCTGGCGATAGTCGTTACGGTAGGTGAACAGAGGACCTCCCGCGACGCTCCGGCCGTGCGCCGGCGCGAGCTGCGGAAGCGCCTACGAGAAGTCCGCATTCACCCTCTGCGCCGCGCCCAGCCGTCCCGACACACGGCGAGACGTTCGCCTGCTCCGCCGCCACCCTCGCGTTCATGGTGTCGCGCTCGAAGCGCGTGTGCCGACCCCGTCGATGCCGGAATCCGGCAAGCGCACGTAAGACGGCGGTCGAAACACCCACGCTCGTCCGGCCAGTACCCGCACTCGTGCTGCCCGTCAGAACAGCTCAGCAGGCGTGAGCCAGCCCGCCGCGGCGAAGCCGCCGACCCACTGCGCCTCCTCGACCGCGAGGCGGTAGAGCTTGAAGTCGAGGCCGAGGAGGCCGCGCGCGTCGGGGTGGCGGGCGAGGTATGCGGTCTTCGCCTCGGTCTCGTCCGCGCCCTCCAGCACCGAGACCTTCCCGTAGAGGGTGAGCCGCGGCGCCGTGCGCGCGTCCTTCACCGCGGCGGCCGCGTCGTACACGAACAGGCAGGCGCGCGGATCCGCCTCGAGGTTGCGGGTGTGCTGCGCGAGCGCCGAGAGGGGCAGGATCGGCGCCCCGCGCGCGTCGAGCGCGAAGGGCGCGAGCGACGCCGCCGGCCAGCCCGGCCTGCGCTGCGAGAGGGTCGTGAGGACCGCGACCTTCTCCGCTCGCAGGAGCGCGCGCGCCGCCTCCGCCCCGCCCATCTCCTCCACCCGCGCCTGCGCCTTCTTCTCGGCGGCTTCCCTTGGATCCTCGGCCATGGCGTCCCCCTGGCGCTGTTCGTGTCGCCCGCCGACGCGCGACGCCGCTCCCCGGCGGGTTACGGCGCGGCGTCTCGGGGGGGACTCGCGACCGCTCTACAGCGCCACGAGCCCCAGCCGCGCGGCCCTGACGATCGCCTCCGCCCGGCTCTCGACCCCGAGCTTCCCCAGGATCGCGTTCACGTGGAACTTGGCGGTGTGATCGGAGATCCCGAGCCGCGCGGCGATGGCCTTGTTCGCGAGCCCCTCGGCGAGGAGCGAGAGCACCTCGCGCTCGCGCGGGGTGAGCCCCTCGGCGGCGAGCGGCGCGTCGGGGAGCCGCAGCCACTCGCCCGCGAGCGGCGCCTCCAGCACGGCGAGCCCCCGCGCGACCGCGACCAGCGCGGCCGAGAGCGCGTCGGGGGTGATGCCGCGGAGGAGCACGCCGCGCGCGCCCGCGCGGAGCGCCTCGGAGGCGTGCGACTCGTCCGCCGCGAGGGCCAGGATCGCCGCGGTCCCGGCCCCGTTCAGCGCCTCGGCCGCCTCGCCCGCGACGCCGAGATCCCAGAGCACCACGTCCGGCCCGGTCGCGACGATCGACTCCGCCGCGGCATCGGAGTCGGACTCGCCCGCGAGCACGAGATCCGCGCGGCCGGCAAGCAGCGCCGCGAGCCCCGCGCGAGCGAGCGGGTCGTCGCCGACGAGGAGGACGCGGACGGACATGAGGCGGATGTAACGGCGCTCGGCGCACGGCGCGCGACGAGGGAGGGACCTCGAACATCCGACGAGTGCGCAGACCTCGACCTCGACCCTGACCCTGACCCTGACCCCGACCCGACCACGACCCGAACTCGACCGGACCCCGGCCACGTCCCCGCCCCGATCTCGCCGCCGCGCCCCCGGATCCTACCCATCCGACCAGGTCGCGCTCCCGTCCCTCCCGCCGATGTGCCGCCCCGCTCGCCTTCCTACGCTTTCCCCCGGGCGCCAACCGTCCCCGGCGCCCACGGAGAGCGAGAAGCCATGGAAGCCCACACCCTGTCCGCCCTGTCCGACGAGCTCACCGAGCTCGTCCGCCTCGCCCAGGAGCACGTCGTCCGCGTCGAGGGCCGCCGCGGCCGCGCGGCGAGCGGCGTCGCCTGGTCAGCCGACGGCATCGTCGTCACCGCCCATCACGTCCTCGATCGCGACGAGGAGATCGACGTCGGGCTGCCGTCCGGCGAGACGGCCGTCGCCGAGGTCGTCGGGCGCGATCCCACCACCGACCTCGCCGCCCTCCGCCTGCGCGGCGGCGGGATCGCCCCGGCCCCCTGGACCGACCCGCCGCTCGCGGCCGGGGCGCTCGTCCTCGGGGTGACGCGCCCCGGCAAGAGCCCGCGCGTCGGGCTCGGTCTCGTCGCGCGCGCAGCGGGCGAGTACCGCGGCGGCCGGGGCGGCCGGATCGACCGGTTCCTCGAGACCACGCTCGCGCTGCACCCCGGCGTCTCGGGCGGCCTCGCGGTGTCCGCGGGGGGCGCGCCGCTCGGGCTCCTCTCCGCGGGGCTCGTGCGCGGCAGCGCGATGATCGTCCCGCCGGCCACGCTCCGCCGGGTCGTGAAGTCGCTCCTCGCCCACGGCGAGGTGCGCCGCGGCTACCTCGGCCTCGCGACGATGCCCGTGTCGCTCCCCGCCCCGCTCCGCGCGGCGACCGGCGAGCACGTGGCGCTCCTCGTCACGCGCGTCGAGCCGGAGAGCCCCGCCGAGCGCGCCGGGATCCTCCTCGGCGACGCGCTCCTCTCGTTCGGGGGAGACACGCTCCAGGATCCGTCCGAGCTCCTCGGGCTCCTCGCCGAGGACCGGATCGGAGACGCGGTGCCGATGAAGCTGCTGCGCGCCGGAGAGGTGCGCGACGTGACGGTCACGGTCGGCGCGCGCGGGCACGGGAGGCGGTCGTGATCCCCATCGCGGACCTCTCGAGCGGCCTCGCCGACCTCGTCGCGCTCGCGTCGCCGAGCGTGGTCGGGGTCGAGCACCGGCGCGGCCTCGGCTCGGGCGTGGTGCTCGCGCCGGACGGCTGGATCCTCACGAACGCGCACGTGGCGGCGGGGCCCGGCCCGCTGCGCGTGCGCCTCTCCGGCGCGCGCACCGTGAAGGGCGAGCTCGCCGGCGCGGACGCGCTCACTGACCTCGCCGTCGTGCGGGCCGAGGCGCGCGACCTCCCTCCGCTCCCGCTCGCGGAGCGCCGCCTGCGCGTCGGGGAGATCGTGCTCGCCATCGGCAACCCGCTCGGCTTCGAGCGCTCGGTCACGACGGGCGTCGTCTCCGCGCTGCACCGCAACCTCCCCGCCGCGCGGGGCGAGGTGCTCGAGGGGCTCGTGCAGACCGACGCGGCGGTGAACCCCGGCAACTCCGGCGGGCCGCTCGTGGACGCCCACGGCGCGGTGGTCGGCATCACGACGGCGATGCTCCCCTGGGCGCACGGCATCGGCTTCGCCATCCCGGCGCACACCGCGAGCTGGATCGCCTCGGTGCTCATCCGCGACGGCTCGGTGCGAAGGCCCTTCCTCGGCGTTTCCGCGCGCGGCGAGGACCTCGATCCGGCCGACGCGCAGGCCGCCGGGCACGGGAGGGCCGTGCGCGTGATGGAGGTCGTCGCCGGCTCGCCCGCCGAGGCGGCGGGGCTCCGCGGCGGGGACCTGGTGGTCGGCGCGGCGGGAGGACCGGTCGAGACGCTCGACGATCTGGTGCGGGCGATGGTGCTCGGCGGCGAGGGTGCGCTGCGCGTGGACGTGCTGCGCGGAGGGGGGCTGCGGCAGGTGGAGATCCGCCCGAGGCCGGCGGCGCTGGCGGCGTAGGGGCGACCCCGGCCGGACCTCGGCGCTCTCCGGCCCTCGTCCCGCCCGGCCGCGCGTTATACCTGCGCCATGCCGGATCGCCGCCGCGCGCCCGTCGCAGCCGGGCTCGTGCTCCTCGCCGCGGCGCTCGCCGCGCTCCTCGCCTGGTGGGCGATGCGCGAGCCGCAGCGCGCCGCTCCGCTCCCGCCCGCCCGCCCGCCCGCGCCCGCGAGCGACACCGCCCGCGCGGCGCCGGATCATCCACCCTCGCGCCTCCCCATCCGCGTCCCCGCCGTCCCCGCCACGGGCGCGGACTCCGCCGCGCCGGGTCCGGCCACGTTCGAGGGACGCGTCGTCTCGAGCACGAGCGGCGCCGGCGTCGGCGGCGCCGACCTGACCTTCTCGCGCGCCGGGGCGGCCGCCTCGGTGCGCGCCGGCCCGGACGGCGCGTTTCGCTTCGAGCCACCGGCGGAGGGTCGCTGGCTCCTCGCGGCGGTGGTGGCTCCGGGCTTCCTGCCGTTCGCGCCGGAGTGGGGCCACAGCCCCGTCCAGCTCGACGCGCGCGCGGGGCGTCCGGTGCGCGGGCTCGAGATCCACCTCGTACCCGCGACGCCGATCGCCGGCCGCGTGGTCGACCGCGAGGGGCACGCGATCGCGGGCGCCGAGGTGCGGCTCTCGGGAGCCGCGGCCGAGGCGGCGCTCGTGCCCATCGCGGACCGTTTCACGACGGACGCCGCGGGCGAGTTCCACTTCTCGGCGCCGGAGGGCGCCGTCCTCGAGGCGCGCAAGGACGGGTTCCTCCCCGGGCGCGCCCCCGTGGACGGGCTCGCCCTGCTGAACGGCCGCGTGACCGTGACGCTGGGGCCCGCCCACCGTTCGCTCGGGTCGCCCGGCCCGGTGGCGGGGCGCGTCGTCGAGAGGGGCGGCGGCCCGATCGCGGGGGCGCTCGTCACCGCCGCGCCCGAGGGGCCGTTCGGGGGCGCCGGCCCCCCCGCCGCGCAATCGCTGACGGACGACGAGGGCCGCTTCGCGCTCGCGGACCTCGCCGCCGGGCGCTACCGCGTCACGGCGCGGGCGGAGGGGCGCGCTCCCGCGACCGCGCGGCGCGTCAGCCCGGGCGCGCGGGAGCTCCTGCTCGAGCTCGGCGCGGGCGGCCGGCTGCGCGGCTGCGTCCGCGACGCCGCCTCCGGACGGCCGGTCGCGCCCTTCACGGTGACCGTGCTCGAGCGCCGCGGGCCGCTCCGCCTCGTGCCGCAGGCGAGCCGCTCGGTCATCGATCCGTCCGGATGCTACGCGCTCGACGACCTCGCGCCCGGTCCCGCCGTCGTGACCGTGTCGGCGCCGGGGTACGCGCCCTCGCGGGAGCTCGCCGTCGAGGTCCCCGCGCCGGACGCGGAGGCGGTGGCGGACGCTGCCCTCGAGCCGGGCGGGCGCGTCGAGGGGATCGTGCGCGACGACGCGACGGGCGCCCCGCTCGCCGGCGCGCGCATCTCGGTCGAGGGGACGTTCGCCGAGAGCGCCGCCTCGACCTTCCCGGCGCTCTCCGAGGCGACCACGGGGGACGACGGCCGCTTCGCGCTCTCGAGCCTGCCGCGCCGCGCCTCGCTGTTCGTCGCCGCGGCCGGGCACCACGCGCGCATCGTCGGCGTGGACGCCCCCCCGGGCGGCGGCGCCGGCGCGCTCGAGGTCCGGCTCCGGCCGGTCGAGGCGGGGGAGGAGCCGCGCGTGGATCTCGCCGGGATCGGAATCGTCCTCGCGACGCGCGACGACGGGCTGCAGGTCGCGCAGGTGGTGCCCGGCGGCGGGGCGGCGGAGGTGGGCATCGCCGCCGGGGATCTCGTGATCCGCGTGGAGGGGCGGGCCGTGACCGAGCTCGGCTTCGCGGGGGCGGTGGACGCGATCCGCGGGCCCGAGGGGACCGCGGTGGTCCTGACGGTGCGCCGCGGCGACGCGACGTTCGACGTGCGCGTGCCGCGGCGGATCGTGCGCGGCTGATGGCGCGCCGCGGACGCGAAACGGCCGGGCGCGTCGCCGTGCCCGGCCGTCTCGCTCTCGCGACTTTCTTCGAGCGTCGCTACTTGCCGCCGCCCGACCCGCCGCCGGTCCCGCCCGCGCCGGTGGGCGCGCTGCCGCTGCCCGTCCCGGAGCCGGAAGGGCCCCCGGCGCCGCCGGTCCCGCCACCCTTGCCTGCCGCGCCGCTGCCGGTGCCCATCTCGCCGGCTCGCGAGCCGTGGCGCGCCTGCGAGCCGCCCCGCTCGAGCTGCTTCTCGATCCGCTGCGCCTCCTGCAGGTGGCCCTGGAGCGTCGTGTGCGTGGTCTCGAAGAACGAGGCGAGCTGCGTCTGGTTCTCCTTGCGCGCCTCCTTCGCCGCCTTCTCGACCTCCTTCGTGTCCTTCTTGTGGTCCTTCACCATGTCCTTCATGAAGGCCTTGTCGAACTCGGCGCCCTGCTTCTTCTGCAGGTCCGTCACGCGCTCCTGGCCTTCCTTCGTCTTCTCCCGGGTCTCCTCGCCCTGCAGGTTCACGCCCATCGTCTGCGCGAGCTGCTGGAGCTGGTCGTCGTTCTTCTGGTGATCCTGGGCCAGCTTCTCGGCGTACTGCTTCACCTCGGGCGACTGGGCGCTCTGGGCGCCGAGCTGACCGAGCTGCACCTCGGTCTGGTTGGCCGCGTGCAGCTCCTGGACGGCCTTCACCAGATCCTTCTTCAGCGCCTTGCCGGACTCGGTCCCGGCGCTCCCGGTCCCCATCGTGCTGCTGGTCGACCCGCGGCTGCCGGTCGAGCCTTGCTCGGTCGCGCTCGATCCCGTGCCCCGGTTGCTCGTCGTGCTCCGCGGCGCGTCGTCACCCGGTGACCGCTGGCCGCCCGTCCCCATCTGCGACCCGGCGCCTTGCCCGTAGGCAGGCGCCCCGACGAGCAGCGCCGCGAGGATCGCGGCTCTCCTCCACCGATTGTTCATGGTGCCCTCCCCCTTGGATCCGTGAATTGCTCAGGGCAAAAGCTGTAGAGGAGGCACGCGATTCGCACGCGGCGCGGGATCGTGCGCTCGCGGCGGGAGCGCACGCCCGCGCGCACGGAAACCGGCCCACCTTGTGCGTACCCCGCCCCCTTTCTCGCTCCCTCCCGGCCGTGCTAACGCGATGGCATGAGCCTCGACGAGACCCGCGTCGGCGCGGCGCCCCAGGCGACCGGCCGCGCCCGAACCGCGAAAGCCTCCCTCGTCGTCGTCCACGCCGCCGACGGGGCGGAGAAGGGACGCACCTACGCCCTGGGCGACGAGGACGTGACGATCGGCCGGGAGGCCGGGAACACGGTCGTGGTGGGCTCGGACCAGGCGTCGCGCCGGCACGCGCGGATCTTCGTCTCGGGGGGCGTCCACGTGCTCGTGGACCTCGACTCGACGAACGGGACGTTCCTCAACTCGAAGCTCGTCCAGGAGCAGACGCTCCGCCACGGGGACGTCGTCCGGATCGCCTCGACCGTGCTGAAGTACGTCGTGGAGAGCTGAGGGTCCCTACATCATGCCGAGGTGCAGCCGCGCCGCCTCGCTCATCCGCGACGGGTCCCATGGCGGATCGAAGACGAGCTCGACGTCGACGTCCTTCACGCCCGGCACGCCGAGCACGCTGCGCCGCACGTCGTCCACGAGCACCGGACCGATGCCGCAGCCCGGCGCCGTGAGCGTCATCTTCACGTGCACCTTGTGGCCGCCCTCCACTGGCTCGGCGGCGAGCGCGTAGACGAGGCCGAGCTCGACGATGCTCGCGGGGATCTCCGGGTCGTAGACCGTCCGGAGCGCCTCCCAGACCTTCTCCTCGTCGAACGGGCCCTCCACCGCCGCGGCGCGCTCTGCCGCGAACCTCCGGGCCTCCGCCTCGAACTCCGGGCCGAGCGCGTCCGCGTCGGTGCCGTCGATGCGGACGAGTCCGCCGAGCTCGGTCATGGCGGTGAACTGACCGCCCAGCGCCTGCTGCACGACGAGCCACGTGCCGGAGGGGAGCAGGACACGGTCGCCGTCCGGGACCCGGACGGCCGGGACGTCGCGCCGCGTGGAGGTGGGCGTGCGGGAGAAGGCCATGGTCACTCCGTCGAGATCGCCTCGCCGCCGCCGCGCAGCGCCTGGCGCAGCGCGTGCCACGGGAGGCTCGCGCACTTCACGCGGGTCGGGTACTCGTGCACGCCCCCGAACACGGCGAGCTTGCCGAGCGACTCCGCGTCCACCGCGCCGGGCCCCTCCGTGACCAGGCGGTGGAACTGCTCGAACACCGCGTCGATCTCGGCCGGCGTCCTGCCCTTCGCGAACCCGGTCATGACCGAGGCCGAGGCCTTCGAGATCGCGCAGCCGCTCCCCTCGAAGCGGACGTCGCGGACGACGCCGTCCTCGAGCCGCGCCTGGACGGCGATCCGGTCCCCGCACAGCGGGTTCAGGCCCTCCGCGCGGTGCGTCGCCCCCTCGAGCGGCCCGTAGTTGCGGGGTCGCTTGCCGTGGTCGAGCACCACTTCCTGGTACAGATCCGTCAGCTCCGACATGTCCTCACTCCGGCCGCCGCGAGGCGCGGCTCAGGCGAACATCTCCCGGACCGCGCGGATCCCGCGCACGAGCGCGTCGACGTCCTCGGGGGTGTTGTAGAGCCCGAACGACGCGCGGGCCGTCGCCGCGAGGCCGAGGCGCTGCATGAGCGGCTGGGCGCAGTGGTGCCCGGCGCGGACGGCCACCCCGTGCCGGTCGAGCACGGTGCCGACGTCGTGCGGGTGGACGTCCCCGACGAGGAAGGAGACCACCCCCGCGCGCTCGCGCGGCGTGCCGACGAGGCGCACGCCCTCCTCCGCCTCGAGCGCGTCCACCGCGAGCGCGAGCAGCTCGCGCTCGTGCGCGGCGATCGCCTCGAGGCCGAGGCCGTCCACGTAGTCGATGGCGGCGGCGAGCCCGATCGCGCCGGCGATGTCGGGCGTGCCGGCCTCGAACTTGTGGGGCAGCGCGTTGTAGATCGTCTTCTCGAAGGTGACGGAGAGGATCATGTCCCCCCCGCCCTGCCAGGGCGGCATCGCCTCGAGGTGCTCGCGGCGCCCCCACAGCACGCCCACGCCGGTGGGCCCGTACAGCTTGTGGCCGCTGAACGCGTAGAAGTCCGCGCCGGAGGCGGCGGCGTCGAAGCCGAGGTGCGGCGCGCCCTGGGCGCCGTCCACGAGCACCGGCACGCCCCTCGCCTTCGCCCGCGCGATGATCTCGGGCAGCGGGTTCACCGTCCCGAGCGCGTTCGAGACCTGCGTCACCGCGAGGAGCCGGGTGCGGGGGCCGAGGAGCGCCTCGAGCGCGTCGAGGTCGAGGTCGCCCGCGTCGGTCACGGGCACGACGCGCAGCCGCGCGCCCTTCTCGTGGCAGAGCATCTGCCAGGGGACGATGTTGGAGTGGTGCTCGAGCTCGGTGACGAGCACCTCGTCGCCGGCCCCGACCCGCGTCCGCCCGAACGTCTGCGCGACGAGGTTCACCGCCTCGGTGGTGCCGCGGACGAAGATCACCTCGCGCGGATCCGGGGCGCCGATGAAGCGCGCCACGCGCTTGCGCGCCTCGTCGTGGCGGCGCGTGGCGCGCTCGGACAGGAGGTGCACGCCGCGGTGCACGTTCGCGTTGTCCTCCTCGTAGTACCGGGAGATCGCGTCGATGACGGCGCGCGGCTTCTGGGTCGTCGCGGCGTTGTCGAGGTACACGAGCGGACGGCCGTGGACGCGCTGGCGCAGGATCGGGAAGTCCTCGCGCGCGCGCGCCGCGTCGAAGGCCGGCGCAGGCCGCCGCGCCGGGGCCGCCCCGCTCAGCCGCTTCTCGCCCGCCGCGCTCGTTCCGCTCACGCTCATGCCGCCTCCAGGAGCCGCGCGCCCGCGGGGAGTCGGGCCTGGACGAGGCCCTTCGCCGCCGCGCGGAGCGGGGCGGCGCGGACGAGGTCCACCATCTCCGCCACGAACGCATAGATGAGGAGCCCGCGGGCCTCGGCCGCGGGCAGCCCGCGCGAGCGCAGGTAGAAGAGCGCGGCCTCGTCGAGCTGGCCGACCGTGCCGCCGTGGCCGCACTTCACGTCGTCCGCGAAGATCTCGAGCTGCGGCTTCGTGTCGACGATCGCGTCGTCGGAGAGGAGCAGGTTCGAGTTCATCTGACGGGCGACCGTCTTCTGCGCGCCCGGCATCACGCGGATGCGGCCGGAGAAGACGCCGCGCGCGTGGCCGTCGAGGACGCCCTTGTACGTCTCGGTGGTCGAGCAGCGGGGCACCGCGTGCTCCACCCAGGAGAAGTTGTCCACGAGCCGCTCGCCGTCCGCCATGTAGAGGCCGTTCGCGGCGACGCTCGCCTGCTCGCCGACGAGCCGGGTGCGCAGCTCGCTCCGGGACAGGCGCCCGCCGAGCGACAGCGCGTGCGCGGCGAGGGTCGCCTTCGCCTGCTGCTCAGCGGCGACGACGCCCACGTGGAAGGCGCGCGGCGACTCGTCCTGCAGCCGCACGTGCTCGACGTCGGCGCCCTCGCCGAGGACGAGCTCCGTGACCGCGTTCGTGAGGTAGACGCCGTCCTCCCCCAGGAAGACCTCGGCGACGGTCGCGCGGGCGCCCTCGCCGGCGACGACGAGCGTGCGGGGGCTCGCGAGCGCGGGGCGCGCCCCGGAGGCGAGGAACACGAGGACGACGGGCGCGTCGAGGGTGGCGCCGGCGGGGAGGTGCACGAAGCCGCCGTCGGCCATGAGCGCGGCGTTCGCCGCGACGAACGCGTGCTCCTCGGGGCGGGCGAGCCGGCCGAGGTGCGGCTTCACGAGCGCCGGCGCCTCGAGGAGCGCCTGCGCGAGCGAGGACACGATCGCGCCCGCGGGCAGCCCCTCGATCACGGAGAGCTCGCGGCGGAGCCGGCCGTCCACGAACACGAGCCGCGGGCCGCCGCCCGGCGCCCGCGCGAGGAGCGCCCCCAGGCGCGCGGCGCCGGCCTCGGCGTCCGCGGGGCGCGTCCGCTCGAGCACCACGGGCGCGAGCGAGGCGAGGCTCGTGAACCGCCAGTCCTCGTCGCGCGAGGTGGGCAGGCCGCGGGCGCGGAAGCGCGCCAGCGCCTCCAGGCGGGCCTCGGCGAGCCACCCGGGCTCGCGCGGGTCCTTCGCGAACAGCTCCACGAGGCTCGACTCGACGGGCGTCATCGCGCTCCTCACGCGCCCGCGGGCTGGGCGAGCTCCGGCCGCATGCCGTCCGTCCACGCGTAGCCGGTCTGCTCGAGCTCGTCCGCGAGCTCCGGCCCGCCGGAGCGCACGATCCGCCCGTTCGCCATGACGTGCACGACGTCGGGGGGGATGTACTCGAGGAGCCGCTTGTAGTGGGTGACGAGCAGGATGCCGCGCTCCGGGCCGCGCGCCGCGTTCACCCCGCGCGCGACCACGCGGAGCGCGTCGATGTCGAGCCCCGAGTCGATCTCGTCGAGGATGGCGAGCCTGGGCTCGAGCACCGCCATCTGGAAGACCTCGTTCCGCTTCTTCTCGCCGCCGGAGAAGCCCTCGTTCACCGAGCGGCTCCCGAAGGCGGGGTCGAGCTCGACGAGCTTCATCTTCTCCTTGGCGAGCGCGAGGAAGTCCATCGCGTCGAGCTCCTCCTCGCCGCGCGAGCGCCGGATGGCGTTGAGCGCGGTGCGGAGGAAGTAGAGGTTCCCGACCCCGGGGATCTCCACCGGGTACTGGAAGCCCAGGAAAAGCCCCGCCGCCGCGCGCGCCTCGGGCGCGAGCGCGAGGAGGTCCTGGCCCGCGTAGGTCGCCGACCCGCCCGTCACCTCGAACGCCTCGCGGCCGGCGAGCACGCCCGCGAGCGTGGACTTGCCGGAGCCGTTCGGCCCCATGATCGCGTGCACCTCGCCCGGCCGGATCTCGAGGTCCACGCCCTTCAGGATCTCGCCCTCCCCGCCCGCGACCCTCGCGCGCAGCCCGCTCACCCGCAGCAGCGCCGCGGCGTCCCTCGCGCCGTTCACCTGGACGTTCCCTCCCATCGCTAGCCGACGCTCCCTTCCAGGCTCATCCCGAGGAGCTTCTGCGCTTCCACCGCGAACTCCATCGGCAGCTCCTTCAGGACCTGCTTCGCGAACCCGTTGACGATCATGGAGACCGCGTCCTCGTCCGAGATGCCGCGCTGCTTGCAGTAGAAGAGCTGGTCCTCGCTGATCTTCGAGGTGGTGGCCTCGTGCTCGACCTTCGCCGAGGGGTTGCGCACCTCGATGTACGGGAACGTGTGGGCGCCGCAGCGGTCGCCGATGAGGAGCGAGTCGCACTGCGAGTAATTGCGGGCGCCCACCGCCCCCTTCATCATCTTCACGAGCCCGCGGTAGGTGTTCTGGCCCCGGCCGGCGCTGATGCCCTTCGAGATGATCGTCGAGCGGGTGTTCCTGCCGACGTGGATCATCTTCGTGCCGGTGTCCGCCTGCTGCCGGTGGTTGGTGAGCGCGACCGAGTAGAACTCGCCCACCGAGTCGTCGCCCTGGAGGATGCAGGACGGGTACTTCCAGGTGATTGCCGAGCCGGTCTCGACCTGCGTCCAGCTGATCTTTGCCCGCGCGAGCGCCTTCCCGCGCTTGGTCACGAAGTTGTAGATGCCGCCCCGGCCCTCGGCGTCGCCGGGGTACCAGTTCTGGACGGTGGAGTACTTGATGTGGGCGCCCTCGTGCGCCACGAGCTCGACCACGGCGGCGTGGAGCTGGTTCTCGTCCCGCTGCGGGGCCGTGCAGCCCTCGAGGTAGGAGACGTACGCGCCCTCGTCGGCGACGATGAGGGTCCGCTCGAACTGCCCCGTGTCCTTCGCGTTGATCCGGAAGTAGGTCGAGAGCTCCATCGGGCAGCGCACGCCCTTCGGCACGTAGACGAACGAGCCGTCGGAGAAGACCGCGCTGTTCAACGCCGCGAAGTAGTTGTCGCTGTACGGCACGACCGAGCCGAGCCACCGCTCGACGAGCGCGGGGTGCTCGCGCACGGCCTCCGAGAACGAGCAGAAGACGATGCCCAGGTCGCCGAGCTTCTTCTTGTAGGTGGTCGCGACGGACACCGAGTCGAACACGGCGTCCACCGCCACCCCGGCGAGCCGCTGCTGCTCCGCGAGCGGGATGCCGAGCTTCTCGAAGGCGCGCTTCAGCTCGGGGTCCACCTCGTCCATCGAGGCCAGCGGCTTCTTCTGCTTGGGCGCCGAGTAGTAGACGATGTCCTGGTAGTCGATGGGCGGGTACTTCACGTTCGCCCAGGTCGGCTCCTCGAGCGTGAGCCAGTTCCGGTACGCCTTGAGGCGCCACTCCAGCATGAAGTGCGGCTCGTTCTTCTTCGCCGAGATGAGGCGGACGATGTCCTCGGACAGGCCGCGCGGGACCCTGTCCTCCTCGATGTCGGTGACGAAGCCGTAGCGGTACTTCTGCTGCGTCAGCTCCTTGAGCTGCTGCGCGGTGGTCATGACGCGTGGACTCCCAGCGTGACGGGCGCGGGCGACTCGTCGGCCGGCGCGCGGAAGGGGGCGATGGCGGAGAGGGGCAGGCCCGCGAGCGCCCCCTGGATCGCGCGGGTGACGGGGTCGAAGCTCGCCTTCGCGGGGCAGGTCGCCTCGATGCCGCAGGCCACCTTCGCCGGCGAGGTGCAGTCGGTGAGCGCGATCGGCCCCTCCAGCGCCTCGACGATCTCGGCCACGGAGATGCGCTCCGCAGGCCGGGCGAGCCCATACCCGCCGTGACGGCCGCGGTGCGAGACGACGAGCCCGGCCTTCGAGAGCTCCTTGCACAGCTTGGAGACGGTGGGGAGCGGCACACCCGAGCGCCCCGAGAGCTCCTGCGCGGCGAGCGTGCGGCCGCTGCGCGCGAGGTGCGCGAGCAGCACGATCGCGTAGTCGGTGAGCTTGGACATTCTGATCATCCGTCCGCCTCCGCGGGCCGATCCATCATGGACCGAAACAGTCCACTTACGGATGATTAAACGCTGCGGCAGCGGATTTCATGCCCATCGACGGGCGGCGCCAAAACCCCTGTGGGATCAGGGACTCAGAGGCTCGCCCGGCCGAGTGGCCCGTCCGCCGACTCACCGTCCAGCTCCGCGTAGACGTGGTCGGCGACGAACGTGAGCCCGACCCGGGCGCGGCGGTCCTCATGGCGTGAGAGCCAGGCGAGGAGCCCGGGATCCACCGCGGCGAGATCGGCGCGGGCGACCCGGGCGAGCCGGCGCTCGCGCGCCTCTGCCAGGAACGCCTCGAGGCGGCGCGGCGACTCGAACAGCACCGCCACCCGCGCGCCCGCGTTCCCGTTCACGTCGCGCTCGATCCGCTGCGGCTCGGGCTTGCCGACCCGCACGACGAGCGCCGTGCGGCCGTCGGGCAGCGCCGCGAGCACGTCCGGAGCGTCCGGCTCGCAGAGCCCCGGCCCGAACGCGATCCCCTCGCGCCACTGCCAGGCGTAGGCGAGGACGCGCAGCCAGAGCCGCTCCGCGGTCTCGGAGGGGTGACGCGCGACCTTGAGCGCGACGGTCGCCTCGACGCCGGTGTCGGCGTGCGTGACGCGGAGGTCGAAGTGGTGGAGGGTCGAGGGGAGCGCCATCGGAGTCTGCAGGTGGGCTGAGGTCGGGGTCGAGGTCGTCTACCGCTTCAGGATCTTCACGAGCGCCTCCCCGTACTCCTCGAGCTTGCGCGGCCCGATGCCCTTCACCTCGAGGAGCTCGTCCCGGGTGACGGGCCGCCGCAGCGCCAGCTCGGCGAGGGTGGCGTCGGCGAAGACCACGTAGGCCGGCACGCCGCGGGCGCGGGCCGCCTCCCCGCGCCAGGCGCGGAGCGCCTCGAAGAGCTCGAGATCCACCTCGGCGTCGAACGCCGCGTCGCGCCCCCGGGAGGCGTCGCGCTTGCGACCGGCGGCGCCGCGCCCGGCGCGCGACGCCCGCACCGCCGGCGCGCTCTCGACGACGTCCTCGCCGGTGCAGCGATCGCACGCGTCGCCGCACGGCGCGATCACCTCGCCGAAGTGCCCGACCACCCGCTCGTGCCGGCAGCCGTCGCCGTCCGCGAGCCGGTACATCGCCCGCGCCTGCCGCTTCTGCGCCTCGGCGAGCTCGGGCTCGACGTCGCCCAGGAGCCGCTCCCAGCTCATCACGTCCGCCCAGGAGTAGAGGAGGACGCAGGTGCTCGGCTTGCCGTCGCGGCCGGCGCGGCCGATCTCCTGGTAGTACGACTCGATCGAGCGCGGCAGGTCGCGGTGGATGACGAAGCGGATGTCCGGCTTGTCGATCCCCATCCCGAACGCCACGGTCGCGGTGACGACGTCGATCTCGCCCGATCGGAAGGCGTCCTGCACGCGGGCGCGGACCTCCGGCTCGAGGCCGGCGTGGTACGCCTCGGCGCGGACGCCGTGGTCCTTCAGGAGCTCGGCGGTCTCCTCCACCGACTTGCGCGAGAGCGCGTAGACGATGCCGCTCTCACCCCTGCGCGCGCGGACGAGCCGGAGGATCGCGTCGCGGGCCTTGAGCCCCTCGCCCTTCTTCACCGCGTGGAGCGACAGGTTCCTGCGCAGGAAGGAGCCGCGCACGAGGAGCGGCCGCTCCATGCCGAGCTGCGCGGCGATGTCGTGCGTCACCTCGGGCGTCGCGGTGGCCGTGAGCGCCAGCACGCGCGCGCCGAACCGCTCCTTGAGGCCCGCCAGGTTCCGGTAGGCGGGGCGGAAGTCGTGGCCCCAGTGGCTGATGCAGTGCGCCTCGTCGACCGCGATGAGCGCGAGCCGCACGCCCTCGAGCGCGCTGCCGACCGAGGCCTCGAGCCCCTCCGGCGCGGCGTACAGGAGCTCGAGCTCGCCGCGGCGCAGCGCGCGGACGCGGTCGCGCCGCTCCTCGGGGGAGAGCGTCGAGTTGAGGAACGCGGCCCGCAGCCCGACGCGCCCCATGGCGTCGACCTGGTCCTTCATCAGCGCGACGAGGGGCGAGATGACGAGGGTCGTGCCGCCGAGGATGCGCGCCGGGATCTGGTAGGTGAGCGACTTGCCGGCGCCCGTGGGCATGACGCCCACGCAGTCGCGTCCGGCGAGCACGGCCGTGACGATCTCCTCCTGGCCTGGCCGGAAGGCCTCGTGCCCGAACACCTCGCGCAGGAGCTGGCGCGCGCCCGACGGCGTCGCCGGGGGCGGCGGCGCGGCGGACGGACGGCCGATCGCCTCCGCGAGCGTCCGGAGCCGGCCGACGGTGGCGGGGCCGAACAGCTCGGGCGCCTCGCGCCAGCGCGCGCGGAGCGCCTCCAGCCGCGCGGCGCAGCTCCGGCGGAGCGCGGCGTCCTCCGGCGTCTCGGCGCCGGCAGGCTCGCCCTCGGCGCGCCCGAGACCGCTCGAGACGTCGGCGAGGTCCGCGACCTCCGACTCGAGCGCTCGCCGGTCCGCGGCGGAGAAGAGGGTCTCGGGAGCGGTCGCCACGGGCGGCCGAATCTACACGTCGGCCGCCCGGAAGGAAAACGGGCGCGGCCCGCGAGGACCGCGCCCGCCTGGGCTCACGCTCGAGGAGCGGCTACTTCGAGAGCTTCGCGTCCTCGATGATCACCGGGTAGGCGTAGCCGGCGCCGAAGTCCTTGTCGACGCGGACCGTGCCCTTCACGAGGACGACGTCGCCGACCGCGGCGTCGTCGTTCGTCGTGATCGTGATGTCGTTGTCCTTGCCGGCCGTGCCGGAGCCGTCGCGCAGGTGGAGCCAGTTCTTGCCCATGATGCCGGCGTTCCACTTCACGACCTTGCCGCGAACGGAGACGCTCTTCTCCTTGAGCGCCGCGCGCTGCGTCCACACCTCGGCGACGGTCCGCGCGTCGGGGCCCCCCGCCTTCGGGACCTTCACGTCGCCGACCTCCTTCGGGCCGGCCGCCGCGGCCGCGTGCGCCGCCGCCATCGACTCGGGCCCCTGGCCGCCGGGCGCGGCGCCCATCATCCCGCCGCCGCCCATGCCGCCGCCCACCGGAGCGCCCGCGGGGGCCTCGCCGCCGCCGAGCGTGCCGAAGTAGACGACGTCGAACTTGCGATTGAGGGTCTTCGACTCGAAGTCCTTCATCGGCATCGCGCCCGCGACCGTGACGTCCTTCCCCTTCTCGACGTCGGTCTTCGGCACGGCCGCCCAGGTCTCGCCCTGCGCGGTCTTGAGCTTGAGGTAGCTGTACGGCGGAGCATCGAGTCGCTCGAGGACCTTGCCCTGGAGCCCGGCGGACGGGGCCGCGACCCCATCCTGGGGCGCCGGAGCGCTCGGCTGCGCCGCGTTGCTCTGCGGCAGGGCGGGCTCTTGCTTCTTGCATCCCGCCACGGCCAGCGAGACGAGCATCACGACGGACAAACGACGCATGTGGAGAAACCTCCGTATCGCGAGTTGCGCGAGACCCCTGCTTCGAGGGGGCCGTAGCATAAACCCATGTCGGGACGATTTCGATCCCGGAAAAGCCGCTCACGGCACGCCATGTGAAGGGTCGCGCAGGCCTTGCGCCCGGCCTGATCACCGCGGCCCGCGGCTGCAAAGCTGTCGGCGCGGGAAGGCGTGCTCTACCCCCTAAGAGGCAGGTCGCCCCGGGTCAGCCGCGCAGCTTGTAGCCGGACCGGAGCATGGCGTAGGCGGCGCCGACCGCGCCCGTCGCGACGACGACGAGCAGCGCGGCCCCGACCGCGGGCGGGGCGTCGGAGATGCCGAGCATCCCGAACCGCACGCCGTCCACCAGGTAGAAGATCGGGTTCACGTGCGTGAAGGCGCGGAACGGCGCCGGCAGCATCTCGATCGAGTAGAAGACGCCGCCGAGGAAGGTGAGCGGGGTGATGAAGAACGTGGGGAAGAAGTTCACCTGCTCGAACGAGCTCGCCCAGATGGCCGTCATGAGCCCGAACGCGGAGAACGCGACCGCCGCCAGCACGACGAGCGCGAGCGCGAGCAGCGGGTGGGCGACCTCGAAGCCGCTGAACGCCCCGGCGACCGCCCACGTGACGGCGCCGACGAGCAGCCCCCGCAGCACCGCGGCGACGACGAACCCGGCGAGGATCTCGCCGTAGGAGAGCGGCGACACCAGGAGGTCCGTGATCGTCCCCTGCAGCTTCATGACGAACATGGACGACGCGGTGTTGAGGTACGCGTTCGTCACGACGCCCAGGGTGACGAGCCCGGGCACGATGAAGCGCGCGTAGGGCACGCCCTCGACCTCGCGCAGCCGGCCGCCGAGCGAGTATCCGAAGACGATGAAGTACAGCGCCGTGGTGATGACCGGCGAGAGGAGCGTCTGCCCGGGCACGCGCAGGAACCGGCGCACCTCCTTCTGCAGCAGCGTCCACAGCCCGAGCGAGATCACGCCGGCGCCCCCTCGCGGTCGCGCGACACGAGCCGCACGAACACGTCCTCGAGCGTCGTCCTGCGCGTCTCGACGTCCCGCACGGCGAGCCCCTCCTCCGCCACCGCCGCGAGCAGCGGCCCGAGCGCGTCGCCCCCCGAGGCCTCGAACGACACGACCGAGCCGCCGGCCTCGAGGCGGGCGCCCGCCGCCGCGAGCGGCGCGGGCAGGGCCGCGAGCGGCCGCGCCAGGGAGAGCCGCAGCACCTTCGCGCCGTGGCGCGAGAGGAGCACGTCCTTGTCCTCGACGACGAGGAGCCGTCCGCGGTCGATGACGCCGATGCGGTCGGCGAGCTCCTCCGCCTCCTCGAGGTAGTGCGTCGTCAGCACGATGGTGGTCCCGCGCTCGCGCAGCCGCCGCACGTAGCTCCACAGCGCGCGCCGGAGCTCGACGTCCACGCCCGCGGTCGGCTCGTCGAGGAACAGCACGGCCGGATCGTGGACGAGCGCCTTGCCGATGAGCAGCCGCCGCTTCATGCCGCCCGAGAGCGCCCGGCTGTTGGTGGTGCGCTTCGCGAGGAGGTCGAGGGCGCCCAGGATCTCGACGAGCCGCTCCTCGGAGAGCCGCACGCCGAAGTAGCCGGCCTGCATGCGGAGCGTCTCCTCGACGTTGAAGAACGGGTCGAAGTTGATCTCCTGCGGCACGAGCCCGATCGCACGGCGCGTCTCGCGGTAGTCGCGGACGACGTCGTGCCCCAGCACCGAGATCTCGCCGGAGGTCGGGCGGAGGAGCCCGGCGATCATCGAGATGAGGGTGGTCTTGCCGGCGCCGTTCGGGCCGAGCAGCCCGAAGATCTCGCCGCGGCGGATGCCGAGATCGATCCCGTCCACCGCGACGAGCGGGCCGTACCTCTTCGTGACTCCGCGGATCGCGACGACGGTGTCCACGGGCGGCACTCTAACGCGGGCGCGCCGCGGAGGCGGGTTTATGGCGCGGCGCCTGCGCGCGCCGCCCGCCGCTCACCCGAGCCTGCGCTGGAACCGGAGCGTCGCCGCCGCCACGATGGCGACCCCGATCACGAGCAGCACGACGAACTGGAGCCACAGGTCCGCGAACCCCGCCCCGCGGAGCAGCACGCCGCGCATGATCTCGGCGTACCAGCGGATGGGGTTCAGCAGCGTGAGCGGCCGCAGCCAGCCCGGCATGGCGAGGATGGGCGTCATGAGGCCGGAGAGCAGCACCGCAGGGATGGTGAACAGGAAGCCGCCGAGGAAGGCCTGCTGCTGGTTCGCCGAGACGGTGGAGATGAGGAGCCCCGCCCCCAGGGTGGTGAGGAGGTACAGGAGGGTGCCGACGAGCAGGAGCCCCAGGTTCCCGCGGATGGGGATGGCGAAGAGCCACGTCCCCACGCCGACCAGCAGCGTCACCACGACGAGGCCGATCACCACGAAGGGCGCCATCTTCCCGACGAGCAGGTGCACCGGCCGGATCGGGGTCACGAGCACCTGCTCGAGCGTGCCCATCTCGCGCTCGCGCGCGAGCCCCATGGCCGAGGTGAAGGTCGTCACGATCACGAGGAGCATGGCGGCGATCCCGGGGACCATGTACGGCGCGGTCGCGAGGCCCGGGTTGAAGGCCACGCGCGGGATGGGCCGGAGCTGGGCCGGCGGGGTCTGGCCGCTCGCCTCGATCCGCTCGCGCGCGAGCCGCTCGCCGAGCTCCGAGAAGAAGCGCGACACCGCGCCCGAGGTCACCGTGGTGCGGTTCGGGTCGGTGCCGTCGAGCAGCACCTGCACCTCCTGGCCGCGCCCCGACAGGCGGTCCGCCTCGGCGCGCCGCTCGAAGACGAGCGCCGCCGACGCGCGGCCGGCGTCGAGGGCCGCGCTCGCCGCCTCCGCCGAGCGCTCCTCGCCGACCGACAGGAGCGTCCCGTCGGCGAGCAGCCGCCGCGCGTCCTCGCGCGAGGTGGCGCTGCGATCGGCGTCCACGACCAGCGTGGGCACCCGGTCCACCTCGAAGTCCACCGCGAAGCCGAACACCACCGTCTGGATGAGCGGCGCGACCACGAGCATGAACATGATGCGGCGATCGCGCACCGTCTGCTGGACCTCCTTGCGGAAGATCGCGGCGAGCTGGACGCGGGCGGAGGGACGGACGGGGCCGGTCACGCGAGCCTCCGCTGGAAGCGGGCGGTGGCGAGGCCGATCACCACCACCGCGAAGACGGCCAGCGCGACCAGGTCCGGCCAGAGCACGTCGAGGCCGTTCCCCTTGAGCAGCACGCCGCGGAGCCCGTGGACGAGGTAGCGCGCGGGGATCACCCGCGAGATCTGCTGGAGGACCACCGGCATGTTCTCGATGGGGAAGATCATCCCGGAGAGGAGGAGCGAGGGGAGCAGCGAGGACATCGTGCCGGCCTGCGTGGCGACGGTCTGGTTCTTGGCGATCACCGAGACGAGCAGCCCCTGCCCCAGCATGCCCAGCAGGAAGACGAGGCCCAGCGCCGCGAGCGCGAAGCCGCTGCCCCGCATCGGCAGGTCGAACGCCGTCATCCCGAACGCCACCACGAGCAGGAACTCGAGCAGCCCGAGGCCGAGGTAGGGCAAGAGCTTGCCGAGGACGATCTCCAGGCGGCCGATGGGCGACGCGAAGAGCTGCTCCATCGAGCCGCGCTCCCACTCGCCCGCGATGGTGAGGGCGGTGAGCAGCACGGCGGTGATGGCGAGGAGGTACGCGGCGAGCCCCGGCACCATGTAGAACGCGGAGCGGCCGTCGGGGTTGTACCGGGTCCAGACCTTCACCCGCACGGGCGGGGTCCTCTCCCCCACCTCCAGGGTGGCCAGGCGCTGGGACTCGGCGCGGACGAGCGCGTCGGCCTTGGCGAGGAGCTGGTTCGCGACGAGCGCGTCCGCGCCGTCGACGAGGAGCTGCACCGGCACCACCTCGCGCGCCAGCAGGGCGCGCTCGTAGCCCTTCTCCACCACGAGGGCGGCCACCGCCCGCTCCTTCCGGAAGGCGCCGAGCGCGGCCGCCGGATCCGGGAGCTCGCCCACCGAGACGAGCTCGCGCGACGCGGTGAGCGCG
Organism: Anaeromyxobacter sp. SG66; assembly: GCF_022690805.1. Taxonomy (NCBI): domain Bacteria; kingdom Pseudomonadati; phylum Myxococcota; class Myxococcia; order Myxococcales; family Anaeromyxobacteraceae; genus Anaeromyxobacter; species Anaeromyxobacter sp. SG66. The sequence continues at coordinate 90,421 of NZ_JALCZC010000005.1, read as the reverse complement.
TGGACGAGCGCGCGCGACGACTCGGTGCGGTCCTGGTCCACGACCGCGAGCGGGATGCGATCGATGTCGAACGCGACGCCGTAGCCGAAGAGGAACAGCAGCAGCACGGGCATCCCGAGCGACATGTAGAGCGTCCGCGGATCGCGGACGATGTGGCGCCCTTCCTTCGCGGCCATGGCGTAGATCCGCACCAGCGACCGACCGATTCGACCCTTCACGTCGCGGCCTCCCCTCGCGCCTCGCGCCCCACGACCGCCAGGAACACGTCCTCGAGCGACGGCTCGGCGCGGTCCACCGCCACCTCGCGCGCGCCCGCGGCGGCGAGGATCCGGGCCACCCCGGCCTCGTCGAGGCGGGCCGGATCGACCCGCAGGTGCAGCCCGGCGCCGAACGGCTGCACGGACCGGACGCCGTCGCGCCCCGCCAGCGCCGCCGCGGCGCCCGCGAGCCCCTGTCCGCGCGCGACCAGCACGCGGTCCGGGACCCAGGTGCGCTTCAGCCCCGCCGGCGAGTCGAGCGCCACCAGGCGTCCGTCCACCATCAGCCCGATGCGCCGGCAGTACTCCGCCTCGTCGAGGTAGTGGGTGGTGACGAACACCGTGGTCCCGCCCGAGGACAGCTGGCGGATGAGCCGCCAGAACGCGCGGCGCGCCACCGGGTCCACGCCGGCGGTGGGCTCGTCGAGGAACACCACCTCGGGCCGGTGGAGGATGGCGCCGGCGAGCGCCAGCCGCTGGCGCATGCCCCCGGGCAGCGAGCCGGTGATCGCCGCGTCCTGCCCGGCGAGCCCGGTGAGCTCGAGCAGCTCTCCGGCGCGCACGCGGAGCGCCTTGCCGGAGAGTCCGTAGGCGCCGCCGAAGAAGAGCAGGTTCTCCATCACCGGCAGGTCCAGGTAGAGGGAGAACTTCTGCGACATGTAGCCGATGGACGCCTTCACGGAGTCCGGATCGGCGGCCACGTCGTGCCCGGCGACCCGCGCCGTGCCGCTCGTCGGGGCGAGCAGGCCGTTCAGCATGCGGATGGTGGTGGACTTCCCGGCGCCGTTCGCGCCCAGGTAGCCGAAGATCTCGCCGCGCTCCACCTCGAAGCTCACCGCGTCCACCGCGGTGAAGGCCCCGAAGCGGCGGGTGAGCCCTCGCGCCTCGATGACGGGCGCGCCGGGACCGGGCGCGCTCATGCCTCCTCCTCCCGGATCCGCGACAGGAACAGGTCCTCGAAGTCCGGCGCCACGGGCGCCAGCGTGGCGCCGAGCGGCGCGAGCGCCCGCGCGAGCTCGGCGGAGGCGCCGCGGGCCACCACGATGCGGAGCCGCTCGCCGGCCGGCGAGGCCGCGCGCACGGCCGGCGTCCGGGCCAGCTCCGCCTCCACCCGGTCGCGCTCCCCGCCGCGCACCTCGTACGCCTCGTCGCGGAAGCCGGCGATGAGCGCGGGCGGCGCGCCCTCGAGCAGGAGCCGCCCGCGGTTCATGAGCCCCACGCGCCCGCAGCGCTCGGCCTCGTCCATGTACGGCGTCGAGACGAGCACCGTCATGCCGCCGTGCACGAACTCGTGCAGGAGCGCCCACAGCTCCCGGCGGGAGACCGGGTCCACGCCGTTCGTCGGCTCGTCGAGGAGCAGCACCTCCGGCTCGTGGAGCAGGGCGCACGCGAGGGCGAGCTTCTTGTACATGCCGCCGGAGAGCGCGTCGGCGCGGCGGTCGAGGAACGGCGCGAGGCGCGTGATCTCCAGGAGCCGCTCGGCGCGGCGGCGGTACACCTCGCGCGGCAGCACGAAGACGCGCGAGAAGAAGCGGAGGTTCTCGCCCACCGAGAGATCGCGGTACAGGCTGAACTGCTGCGGCATGAGCCCGACCCGCTCCCGCACCGCGTGGTCGTCCGCCGCGAGCCCGAGCACCCGCGCCTCGCCGCCGTCGAGGCGGATGAGCCCGGCGAGCGCACGGATGGCGGTGGTCTTGCCGGCGCCGTCGGGCCCGACGAGGCCGTAGAGCTCACCGCGGCCGACCTCGAAGGAGAGCCCGTCGAGCGCCGTCACCTCGCCGAAGCGGCGCGAGAGGCCGCGCGCCGAGAGCGCCGGTCCCGCGCCCGCCTCCGGAGCGGCCTCGCCGCGCGCGGCGTGGAGCTCCTGCACCTAGCGCCTCCCCTCGCCGATCGTGACCTGCACGGGCATCCCCGCGCGCAGCTTGCCGTCGCGGTTCTTCACCGTCACCTCGACCGGGTAGACGAGCCGGTCGCGGTCGGTGCGGGTCTGGATGTTGCGCGGCGTGAACTCGGCCTCGAGCGCCACCGTGCGGACCGTGCCCTCGAACCGCTCGTCCGGGAACGCGTCCGCGACGACCGTGGCCTTCGCGCCGGGCTTCACGGCCCCCACCTCCGCGTTGGGCAGGTAGAAGGTGGCCTTCACCTCGGTGAGATCGACGAGCCGGACCAGGGTCGCGCCGGGCGAGACGAGCTCCCCTGCCTCGTGCGGGAGCGTCGCCACCTCCGCGTCGCGCGGCGCGCGCACCTCGCACTCGCCGACGAGCAGCCTCGCGCGCTCCACCGACGCCTCGGCCGCGCGCATCTGCGCCACCGCGGCCTCGGCCTGCGCGCTCGCCGAGCGGATCCCGACCTCGGCGGCGCGGACCTGGGCGGCGCTCGCGATCGCCTGCGCCTTCGCCGCCGTGGTCTGGTGCTCGAGCCCGGCCGCGGAGGCCTGCGTCTGGTCGATGCTCGAGGCGGGCACGTCCTGCGGGAGCGCCTCGAGCCGCTTCGCCTGCCGGGCCGCCGCGTCGCGCTGCGCCGCGAGCGCGGACGCCTGCGCCCGCGCCGCCTCCTCGGAGGCGCCCGCCGCCGTGCGCGCGCGCTGCGATGCCTGGATCTGCGCGCCCGCCGCGACCGCCTGCGCCTTCGCCGCCGCGAGCCGTGCCTCCGCCTCGGCGAGCTGCGCGGCCGGGTCGGCGCAGTCGAGCCGGACGAGCAGGTCGCCGGCCTTCACGCGATCGCCCTCCCGGATGCGGAGCTCGAGGATGCGCGCCCCGACGCGCGAGGAGAGGTCGACGTCCGTCCCCTCGATCTCCCCCGACCCGCCGGAGGGCGCGGCGAGCGCCCGCGCCTGCGTCCAGAGGCGCAGCGCGATGAGGCTCGCGAGGACGACCGTGAGCACGACGAGGATGACGACGACTCGACGCATCGGTGGGCTCTCCTGTCCCGCCGCCGGGCGGGGCGCTGTCCAGAGCGCAAGGCGCGTGCCGCGCGGGTCCCCGTCCCCCGCCGCCCCGGAAGCCCCTGTTTCCGCGAGGAGACCTCGCTCTATCGTAAGGAAATCCGACAGGCCCGTTCGGATTGGTTCACAGCTCGTTCGGGGCTGCACGCACGCAAGTGCGCGCTGGCGCAGCGCGCGCCGATGGGCACCGGGCTTGCTCTACCGCCGCTGCCCGGCGAGCGCGCCGAGGGAGGAACGGGATGATCGAGACCGTGCTGATGGTGTGGATGGTGACCGGAGCGGCAGGGGCGACGGCGGCGTCGACCGGGACGCCGACCTCGACCTCGGGGCCGGCGCCCACCTCGACCTCGACCTCGACCCCGGCCCCGGCCCCGACGTCGAGCTCGACCCAGCCCCCCACCCCCGCCCCTGCCACGCTGTCCCTCTCCGCCGCCCTCGCCGAGCTCGACGCGCAGAACCTCACCCTCGCCCAGGCCCGCGCCCGCGCGGACGAGGCCTCGGGCGTCGCGCGGCAGGCCGCCGCCCCGCTCCTCCCCACCCTCTCCGCGGGCGCGACCTACACGCGGAACAGCGACGACGCGATCGTCTCTCTCGGCGCGCTGCTCCCGCTGCAGCCGGGCCAGAAGCCGCCCGCGCCGATCGCGATCCAGCCGCTCGAGCAGCTCGTCGTCTCCGGCGCCGCGCGCGTGCCCATCCTCGTGCCGAACGCCTGGTTCGAGCTCTCCGCCGCGCGCAGCGGCGCGCGGGCGGCGGCGCTCTCGGCCGACGCGGCGCGGAGCGACGTGCGCGCCGGCTTCGCGCAGGCGGCGCACGCGGCCATCGCGGCGGAGGATGCGGTCACCGCCTCCGAGCACGCGGCCGCGAGCGCGGCCGAGCTCGCGCGGAGCGCCGATCGGCGGGTCACCGCGGGGACGGCGGCGCCGCTCGACGCGCTGCGGGCTCGCACCGAGCAGGTCCGGCGGGAGAGCGATCTCGTGCGCGCGCGGGCCGAGCTCGAGCGGGCGCGCCTCGCGCTCGGGATCCTCCTCGGCCGCGAGACGCCGGTGCGGATCGAGGTCCCCGCCTCGCCGGCGGACGCGCCGGCGGAGGAGCGCGACGCCCTCGTCGCGGCGGCGCTCGCCGGCCGCCCCGAGCTCGCCTCGCGGCGCGCCCGGGTGGACGCGGCCGACGCGCAGGTGCGCGGCGCCTGGGCGCGGCTCGCGCCGCAGCTCTCCGCGGGCGCCTCGATCTTCCGCTCGGACGTCGCGTACCCCACCGGCGAGAAGGACGGCTGGCGCGCCACGGTGGACCTCTCCTGGCCGCTCTACGACGGCGGCCTCCGCTACGGGAAGCGCCGCGAGGCCGAGGCGCAGCGCGCCGGCGCGGAGGCGGCGGCCGAGGCGGAGCGGCTCGGGGTGGTGCAGCAGGTGGAGGACGCGCACCGGGATCTCGGCGTCGCCGTCGAGCGGCTCCGGCTCGCGGGGACGCAGCGCGGCCTCGCCGCGGACGCGGCCGCGTCCGCGCGGCGCAGCTACGAGGCGGGCGTGGCCTCGAGCCTCGACGTCATCGACGCCAACGATCGCGAGTACGCGGCGGACATCCAGCTCGCCGACGCGCGCGCGCGCGCCGCCCAGGCGCGCATCGCCCTCGACCGGGCCGCGGGCCGGGCGCCCTGAGGAGAATCATGCGGCGGCACACGGGCGAACGTATCCTTCCGGGCCGGAACGAGCCCATGCCCACTCCCCCCGGCCACCGCGAGATCCAGCACGAGGAGGTCTCCCGGCTGTTCGGGAAGATGGCCGGAGGCAGGCTCGCAGCGCTCCCGCCGATCGTGGTGCTGGCGCTCTGGCTCGCCTGGGTGGAGCCCGCCGCCTGGCGCCGCGTCGCGCTCCTCGTCGCGGTCGTCGGGATGTGCGTGTTCTTCGTCGCCGAGTGGGTGCGCTTCCGGCGGGTGGGGTTCCGGCCGGGCGCGATCCCGCGGAACCTCGTCGTCGCGACGTTCTGGCAGATGGCGATCACCGCCGTCACGGGCGGGCTCGCGAGCCCGTTCCTCTACATCGCCGTGCCGCTCGGGATGATCGCCGGCGTCTTCCTGCCCTGGCGCATGAGCTTCCTCCTCTCCGGCGTGCAGATCGCGGCGGTGTTCACCCTCGCCGCGCTCGGGGCGACGGGCGCGCCGGCCGAGCTGAACCTCCACGTCTTCGGCGGCGGCGCGCGGGTCGGACCGCCGGCCTACCTCTACACGCACGCCGCGATGCTCTCGCTCGTGTTCCTGTTCTCGAGCGGCGCGGGCCGCGCGCTGCGCTGGTCCTTCGACCGGATGATCCTGCGCGCGCTCTCGGCGCAGCAGGCCTCGCTCGAGGCGCACGCGCAGCGCGCCGAGGAGCTGACCGCGCTCTCGGCGGAGATCGCCCACGAGCTCAAGAACCCGCTCGCCAGCGTGAAGGGCCTCGCGGGCCTGCTGGCGCCCGGGGTGCACGAGGGGAAGGCCTCCGAGCGGCTGCAGGTGCTCCGGCGCGAGGTCGATCGCATGCAGGCGATCCTCGACGAGTTCCTGAACTTCTCTCGGCCGCTCGTCCCGCTCGCGCTCGGCGACGCGGACCTGGGCGCGCTGTGCCGCGAGGTCGCGGCGCTGCACGAGGGGATGGCGCGCGAGCGGGACGTCGCGGTCACCGTGCGCGCCGAGGGCGTCTCCGCCCGCTGCGATCCCCGCAAGGTGAAGCAGATCCTCATGAACCTCGTGCAGAACGCGCTCGACGCGAGCCCGGCGCGCGCGGCGGTCGAGCTCGACGTCGCGCGCGGCGCGGACGGCGCGGCGCGCGTGCGGGTGCTCGACCGCGGCCGCGGCGTCGATCCGGCGGTCCAGGACTCGCTCTTCTCGCCAGGCGCGACGACGAAGCCGCGCGGCTCCGGGCTGGGGCTCACCATCGCGCGCGCCCTCGCCCGGCAGCACGGGGGCGACCTCGTCCTCGCCCCGCGGCCCGGGGGCGGCACGATCGCCGAGCTCGTCCTGCCGCCCGCGGCAGGGAGCGGGGGGTACGCGGCATGAGCCCGCTCGCGCGCGTCCTCGTCGTCGACGACGATCCCGGCGTCCGCTACACGCTGCGCGAGATCCTGGAGAGCGAGGGGCTCGCGGTGGACGAGGCGGCGGACGGCGCCGCCGCGCTCGCGCGGCTCGAGACCACGCCGGCCGACCTCGTCGTGACGGACCTGCGCATGCCGGGCATGGACGGCATGGAGCTCCTGCGCCGGGTCGCCGGACGGCCGGGCGCGCCGCGCGTCGTGCTCGTCACGGCGCACGGCTCGGAGCGGCAGGCCGTCGAGGCGATGAAGGCGGGGGCCTACGACTACTTCAAGAAGCCGTTCGAGACGGACGAGCTGCTCGCGGTGGTGCGGCGGGCGCTCGAGGCGGTCCGGCTCACGCACGACAACGAGCGGCTGCAGGGCGAGCTCGTGCTCTCGCGCTCCATGGTGTTCGCCTCGGAGGCGATGCGGCGGCTCGCCGTGCTCGTCGCGCGGGTGGCGCCGCGCGACGTGACCGTGCTCATCACGGGCGAGAGCGGCACGGGCAAGGAGCGGGTCGCCGAGGCGATCGTGCGCGCCTCGCGCCGCGCCGACCGGCCCTTCGTCCGCTTCAACTGCGCGGCGCTCACGCCGGAGCTCGCGGAGGCCGAGCTGTTCGGGCACGCGAAGGGCGCCTTCACCGGCGCGGTGCGCGCGCGGCCCGGCCTCTTCGGCGAGGCGGACGGCGGGACCATCCTGCTCGACGAGGTGGGCGAGCTCGCGCCCTCGGCGCAGGGGAAGCTCCTCCGGGTCCTGCAGGAGGGCGAGGTGCGCCCGGTCGGCGAGGAGCGGACGCGGAAGGTGGACGTGCGCGTGCTCGCGGCGACGCACCGCGATCTGCCGGAGCTCGTGCGGACGGGGAGGTTCCGCGAGGACCTCTACTACCGGCTCGACGTGGTCCAGCTCCGCGTCCCGCCCCTGCGCGACCGGCCCGAGGACATCCCGGTCCTCGCGCGCCACTTCCTCCAGCGCTTCGCGGAGCGCTTCGGGCTCGCCTCGCTCGCGGTGCCGGACGCGCTCGTGGACCGGCTCGCCGCCCACGCCTGGCCGGGGAACGTGCGCGAGCTCGAGAACGCGATCGAGGGGCTCGTCGCGCTCTCCCCGCCCGAGGGGCTCGACCTCTCGCTCCTGCCCGGCGGCGCGGTCCCGGCCGGCGACGTCGGCGCGGCGCCCTCGCTCAAGCAGCGCGTCGAGGCGTTCGAGCGCGGGCTCGTCGTCGAGGCCCTGCGCGCGGCGGAGGGGAACCGCAGCGAGGCGGCGCGCCGGCTCGGCATGTCGCGCGTCACGCTGCACGACAAGCTGCGCAAGTACGGGCTCGCCGGGGGAGGCGAGGAGCCGGGCGGGCGCTGAGCCCGGCGCCCCTCGGGCGCGCGGCCGCTCCCCGACGCGCATACACCCGCGGTGCATCGCCACGCGCCGCCGTCGGGGCCTCCCCGTCTTGCCTCCCCGCGCAGGCGCTCCTCGCCGGCGCGGGCGAGCCATCGTTCAGGCGATGGTCGCGTTCGCGCTCGCCCTGCAGCTCGTCGCCGCGAGCCCCTCCTTTGCCCCGCAGCCCTCGCTCGACGCCGGCGCGTTCCAGGGGCGGGAGCTCGCCGCGGCCGGCCTCGGCGTGCTCGCGGGCGACGCGCTCGTGGTGGGGCTCGGCTACGCCACGCTCCAGCTCTTCGCGAACGACACCTTCTCGCCCACCGCCGGCAACTTCCGCACCGCCGCCTTCGCGCTGGCGGGCGCCGCGCTCCTCCTGCCGCCGCTCGGCGCGACCGTGGCCGCGCGGCTGGCGCGCGTGAGCCCCGCCGCGGGCGGCTTCTGGAAGGCCTTGCTCCTCGCGAACCTGGGCCACGCCGCCGCGCTCGGCGCGGGGTACCTCGCCGCGCCGCGCTTCTGGGTGGTGATCCCGGTGCAGCTCGCCGGCGTCGCCGCCGGGAGCTCGGTGGGGCTCCACTGGGGCCCGCGGGCGCGGCCCGTCGTCCGGCAGGATCCGGGCGGCCGGGCGACGCCTCCGGGCCCCGCGCGGCCGGCGGCGGACGTGGTCGCGGAGGCGCAGCCGCTCTACCCGATGTGCCTGGATCGCTGATCGCCGGCGATGACGGTGAGGGGGGATCCGGCGCCGTGGGTGCGCCCGGCGCCCCCCGCGCGGCCGCGAGGCGGAGCTCGGGCTTCTGGGTTATCTTCCGCCCGCCCCGCACCCGGAGGAGCCCATGGCGAACGGCCTGTTCCGCATCCCCGAGCCCCGCAACGAGCCCGTCCTCTCCTACGCGCCCGGCACGCCGGAGCGCGCCGCGCTCAAGTCCCAGCTCGCCGAGCTCTCGGCGCACGAGATCGAGATCCCGCTCGTCATCGGCGGACGCGAGGTCCGCACCGGCCGGTTCGCCGAGGCCCGCGTGCCGCACCGGCACGGGCAGCGGCTCGCGCGCTGGCACCAGGCCGGTCCGGCCGAGGTCCAGGCCGCGATCGAGGCGGCGATGCAGGCGCGCAAGGCCTGGGCGGCGATGGACCCGCACGACCGGGCGGCGATCTTCCTCAAGGCGGCGGACCTCCTCGCCGGCCCGTGGCGGCAGGTGCTGAACGCCGCCACCATGCTCGGCCAGTCGAAGACGCCCTTCCAGGCCGAGATCGACTCCGCCTGCGAGATCATCGACTTCTGGCGCTGGAACCCGCACTTCATGCAGCGGATCCTCGAGGATCAGCCGCACTCGCCGCCCGGCCAGTGGAACCGGCTCGAGTACCGGCCGCTCGAGGGGTTCGTCTTCGCGGTCACCCCCTTCAACTTCACCTCGATCGCCGCGAACCTGCCGACGGCGCCCGCGATCATGGGCAACACCGTGGTGTGGAAGCCGGCGTCCTCGGCCGTCTACTCCGCCTGGCACATCCTGAAGCTCCTCGAGGCGGCCGGCCTGCCGCCGGGGGTCGTCAACTTCGTCCCGGGCAGCGGGCGCGCCGTCGGCGACCCCGCCCTCGCGAGCCCGGACTTCGCGGGCCTCCACTTCACCGGCTCGACCGGCGTCTTCCACGGCATGTGGCGCACGATCGGCGAGCACCTCGAGCGCTACCGCGGCTACCCCCGCATCGTCGGCGAGACGGGCGGCAAGGACTTCGTGTTCGTGCACCCGTCGGCGGACGTGGACGCCGCCGCCGTCGCGCTCGTGCGCGGCGCGTTCGAGTACCAGGGTCAGAAGTGCTCCGCCGCCTCCCGCGCCTACGTGCCCGAGAGCCTCTGGCCGCAGCTCCGCGAGAAGCTCCTCGGCATGACCGCCGCCATCAAGATGGGCGAGACCGAGGACTTCACCACGTTCATGGGCGCGGTCATCGACCAGCCCGCGTTCGATCGGATCAAGAAGTACATCGAGATCGCCCGCGCCTCCTCGCAGGCGAAGCTCCTCTTCGGCGGCCGCTGCGACGACTCGAAGGGCTTCTTCATCGAGCCCACCGTCATCGAGACGGTGAACCCCCGCTTCCAGCTCATGGAGGAGGAGATCTTCGGGCCGGTGCTGACGATCTTCGTCTACGCCGACATCCGGCTCGACGAGGCGCTCGAGCTGTGTGGCTCGACCTCGCCGTACGCGCTCACCGGGGCGGTCTTCGCGCGCGACCGGGAGGCGATCCTCGACATGGGCAAGCGGCTCGTCGACGCGGCGGGCAACTTCTACGTGAACGACAAGCCCACCGGCGCGGTGGTCGGCCAGCAGCCGTTCGGCGGCGCGCGCGCGTCCGGCACGAACGACAAGGCGGGCTCCATGGCGAACCTCATGCGCTGGGTCTCGCTGCGCGCCATCAAGGAGACCTTCGACCCGCCGACGCGCTTCGAGTACCCGTACATGCGCGAGAAGTGAGCCGGGCGCGGACCTGCTCGATGGAGCGCCCGACGCCCTGGAGCGTGCGCGTCGCCACGGCGGCCGTCGCGCTCGTCGTCCTCGTGCTCGTCACCGGCGCCGTGCTCGTCCTGCGAGCCCCGGAGCCCCGCCTTGCGCAGGTCGGTCAGCTCGGCCTCTACGCGGCGCTCTTCGCGGCGCTCCTCGCCGGGATCCTGACGCGCCGGCGCATCGCCTGGCTGTGGGGCCGGTTCCTCGGGTTCTTCCTGTTCGCCGTCGCGCTCGTGGGCGTCGTCGCGAACGCCTCGCGGATGCGGGCGTCCGAGGTGGCGGCGCTCGCCCTCGGCTTCGCCGGCCCGATGCTCGCGGTGAGCCTCGCGTTCGGGCGCCGGAGCGCCCAGGCCTGGTTCGGGCTCCTGTGCCCGAGCTGCGGCACGCCCTCCTCGCGCGGCGATCTCCTGCTGCGCAAGGTCCGGTGCCCGCGCTGCGGGGAGAGGTTCTAGGCGCGAGGCTTCCGCAGCGCGCACGCGGCGACGCCGCGAGGGAGAACGCTCAGGCGCCGCCGCCGCCCTTCGCCCGCGCCTGGTGGCGGCGCGCCTTCGCGACGTTGCCGCAGTCCTTCATGGAGCACCACCGCCGCGTCCGCGCGCGGGTCTGGTCAAGGAAGAGCCAGCTGCACTCCTGGCTCTCGTGGAGGCCGCACACCCGCACGCGCTCGAGCTCGCCCGAGGTGAGGAGCTCGATCGCGGACTCGACGATGGGCCACAGCGGCGCCTCGAGCGCGGCGCTCGCGTCGTCCCACCCGAGCGCGTAGCCCTCGCCCTGCCGCGTGAGCCGCCGGTGCGCGAGCGCGCTCGAGAGCGCGGCGGAGAGGTGCGCGACGTCGGCGGGCGCGGGCTCCCGTCCCTCGACGCGCGCGAGGAAGATCCGGAAGAGCGCCTCGCGCAGCGCGATCGCCTGGCGGAGCACGCCCTCCGCGTCACCGGGCCGGCGCCGCGCCTCGTCGAGGAGCCGGCTCGCGAGCCGCTCGTCCAGCGCCGACGTCGCGCGCGCGAACGCGAGGAGGTCCGCGTAGCTCGCGAGCCGCTCCCGGGGCTTCACGTCGCGCGAGCTCACGGTGTTCGTGAAGTCGAGGCACAGCCGGCCGCCCGAGAGGTCGAATACCCGCGAGGGGGTCGTATCCAGGGTCGCCACCTAACCATCATAACACCACTTGACAGGTTATGCGGGCGGCGGCAGATCTAACCTGCACGATGCATCATGCCGGTTAGACGGAGGACGTCATGGCTGCTCGCTCGATGAAGCTGTTCCTCTCCCCGCCCGCGACCCCGCGGGACACCTGGCGCGACCGCTGGCGCCTCGTGCGCGACCTGCTCGGCGGCGCGCTGGTGCTCGCGGTCTGGCTGTCGCTGTGGAGCTGGGTGGCGGTGGGCGTGGTGGGCCCGCTCTCGCGAGCCAACACCGCGCTCGAGCGCGATCGCGCGGCCGAGGTGCTGTGACGCTCGGTCAGGCGGCGGCCGCGTCGGGCGCCGCCGGCAGCCGCACCCGCATCGTCGTGCCCACGCCCGGCGAGCTCTCGGGGACGATCGTTCCCCCGTGGGCCTCGGCGATGCGCCGCGCGAGCGCCAGCCCCATCCCGACGCCGCCGGTGCCGCGGGCGCGGCTCCGGTCGGTGCGGAAGAACGGGGTGAACACCCGCGGGAGGTCCTCGGCGTCGATGCCGATGCCGCGGTCGCGGACCTCGATCTCGACCCCGCCGCCGAGGGCGGCGGCGGCGAGGGTGACGGGCGCCGGCGGCTCCGAGTACTTGGCGGCGTTGTCGAGCAGGTTCGCCACGAGCCTGCGCAGCAGCGCGGCGTCGCCGTCCACCTCCGGGAGCGACTCGGGCAGGACGAGCTCGAGCGTCCGGTCGGGGTTCGCCTCGCGGAAGCGCGCGGCGGCCTCGGCGAGGACCCCGTCGAGCTCCACGCGCGCCCGGGTGAGCGGCCAGGCCGGGCCGCCGCCGGCGGCGAGATCGAGTCGCGCCGCGGCGAGGACGTCCTCCACCAGCCGGTCGAGCTCGTCGAGATCCGTCCCGATCTCGCGGAGGAAGCGCCGCGCCCGCTCGACGTCCCCCTCGGCCGCGAGCTCGAGCGCGACGCGGATGCGCGCGAGCGGCGTGCGGAGCTCGTGCGACACGTTCGCGAGCAGCTCCTGCTCGCCGCGCACGAGCCGCTCGAGCCGCTCCGCCATCTCGTCGAACGCACGCCCCAGCTCGCCCACCTCGGCGCGGCCCTTCACCCGGGCGCGCGCCGAGAGATCGCCCGAGCCGAGCGCGCGGGCGGCCAGCGTGAGCCGCTCGATGGGCGCGGCGATCGAGCGGGCGAGCGGGAACGAGCCGAGCGCGAGCGCGGCGAGGACGGCGCCGATGAAGGCGAGGCCGCGCAGCGGATCGGGGCTGGGCGGGCCCCCGGAGACGAGGAGCAGGCCGCCGTCCGCGAGCGGCACCGCCCGGCCGAACCCGTGCCGGTGGAGCCGGACGGGGTGATCGCGCGGCGGCGGGAGGCCCGCGAGGGCGGGGTCGAGCGGCGGCTCGACGCTCGTGGCGCGCAGGGCGCCGTCCGGCCCGTACACGGACGCGTCGAGCCCGAACGCCTCGCGCCAGCGCGCGAGCTCGTCGCGGAGCCGGGCCGGATCCGCCGAGAGCTCGGCCACCCGGGACGCCGCGTAGGCCGTCGCGCCGCGGCCACGCTCCGAGACGTCCGAGTGGCGCAGCGCCCAGCCGACCGCGGCGGTGGCGAGCGCGACGAGGAAGAGCAGGAGCAGCCCGTGCAGGTAGATCCGCCAGAAGAGGCGCCCGTGGCGGCGCGGCCGCGCGGGGGTCACTCGCCCTCCGCCGCGAGCAGGTAGCCGGCGCCGCGCACCGTCTTGATGAGCCGGGGGCGCTTGGGATCGTCGCCGAGCTTCTGCCGCAGCCGCGAGACGTGGACGTCGATGGAGCGGTCGAACGCCTCCTCGGCGCTGCCGCCCGCGAGCTCCATGAGCTGCTCCCGCGAGAGGATCCGCCCCGCCCGCCGTGCGAGCGCGTCGAGCAGCGCGAACTCGTAGCCGGTGAGCGCGATCTCGCGTCCCTCGAGCGTCACCCGCCGCGCGCCCGGATCGACGACGAGGGCCCCCACGCGGACGGTCGAGGCCGCCGGGCCGGCGCGTCCCCGGGCGCGGCGCAGGACCGCGCGGATGCGCGCGAGCAGCTCGCGCGGGGAGAAGGGCTTCGAGAGGTAGTCGTCCGCGCCGAGCTCGAGCCCCATGACGCGGTCCGCCTCCTCGCCGCGCGCGGTGAGGACGATGACCGGCACGTCGGAGCGGGCGCGCAGCTCGCGGCAGACCTCGAGGCCGTCCTTGCCGGGCAGCATGAGATCGAGCAGCACCGCCTCGTACCGGCCCGACAGCGCCTCCTCGAGGCCGCGCTTCCCGTCGGCGACGTGCACCACCGCGAGGCCGTGGCCCTCGAGGTACTCGCGGGTCAGCGCGGCGAGGCGGCGGTCGTCCTCGACGAGGAGGACGAGATCGGGAGTGGTGGCGGTCACGATGGGCATCTTAACCGTGCGGCTGCGGCCGGGGCGGCTCCTCCCCGGCCGCGCCGCGGTCGGCTACCGGTGCATCCGCCGCTCGAGCTTCTCCGCGAGCTTCGCGCGCTGGTCGGGCGTCAGGATCCCGTGCACCTCGAGCCCCGCGTCCACCGCCTCGTGCGCGAGGGCGCGCATCGCGTCCGCGCGCTGGTCGACGAGGGCGTGGAGCGCCGCCGCGTCGGGCGCGTCGGCCTTCCACGCCGCGAGGAAGGCGGCGCGGTCCTCGCCGCGCGTCCCGTGCAGCTCCTGTGCGCGGGCGAGGATCCGGTCCTTCACCGCGTGGATCCGGTCCCGCTGCTCCGGCGTCGCGTTCACCTCGTCGAGCGCCTCGTCGACGCGGGCGGTCACGAACTCGGCCATCCGGGCGGGGTCGTGCCGGTGGTGCCAGCCCCGGGCGAACCCCGCGAGGGCGACGACGCCCGCGGCGAGGACGAGGCCGAGGAAGATGGTCTTGCGCATGTGCTGTTCTCCTCTCGTCCGGCGCGGCTAGAGCGCCGGTCGCGGCCGCCCTGAGAGGCGTGCCGACGGTACGGAGGATGGGCGCCCCGCGTTGAGCGGGCTTGTTCGCGGCTTGAAGAAACGTTAACTCCTCGCGCCTCATGAGCCTCGTCGCCGGAAACGCGCTCTCCCTCGCCTACGGGCCGAAGGTCCTCCTCGACGAGGAGAGCTTCGCCATCGGCCCGCAGGACCGGATCGGCCTCGTCGGCGCGAACGGCACCGGCAAGTCGTCGCTCATGCGCATCCTCGCCGGGCAGCTCTCCCCGGACTCGGGCGACCTCGTCCTTCGCCGCGGCGCCCGCGTGGGCTACCTCCCGCAGGACGTCGCGGCGCTCCCCGACCTGCCGCTCGTCGACGCCGTCCTCGCCACCGTCCCCGGCCGCGCCGACCTCGAGCGCCGGCTCCGCGCCGCGGAGGACGCGCTCGCCGCGGCGGGCACGCCGGAGGAGCAGCTCGAGCTCTCCGCCGCGCTCGCCGAGCTGCACCAGGCGCTCGATCACTTCGAGGAGCGCTTCGGGCGGCACCGCGCCGAGCGCATCCTCGGCGGGCTCGCGTTCACGGCGGACGATCTCGGGCGGCCCGCCCGGACGTTCTCGGGCGGCTGGAAGATGCGCGCCGCCCTCGCCGGGCTGCTGCTCCAGGATCCCGACCTGCTGCTCCTCGACGAGCCCACGAACCACCTCGACGTCCCCACCCTCGAGTGGTTCGACGCGTTCCTGCGCGGCTCGCGGCGGGCGCTCCTGCTCGTGTCGCACGACCGCGAGTTCCTGAACCGGCAGATCGACCGCGTGCTCGCGCTCGAGCCGGAGGGGCTGCGCGCGTACACCGGCGACTACGAGGACTACAAGCGCCAGCGCGCGCAGGAGGAGGAGCGGCTCCTCGCGGAGGCCAAGCGGCAGGGCGCGAAGCGCGCGCAGCTCGAGGAGTTCATCGAGCGGTTCGGCGCCAAGGCGACCAAGGCGCGCCAGGCGAAGTCGAAGGAGAAGCTGCTCGAGAAGATGGACGAGGTGCAGGTGCTCGAGCACCGCGCCACGGTCCGCTTCCGCTTCGCCGAGGCGCCGCGCTCCGGCCGGGAGGTGCTCAGGCTCGAGGGCGTCCGGAAGGCGTTCGGGCCGCGCGTCGTCTACCGCTCGCTCGACGCCGCCATCCAGCGCGGCGAGCGCGTCGGCGTCATCGGCGCGAACGGCGCGGGCAAGTCCACGCTCCTCAAGCTCGTGGCGGGCGAGCTCGCCTCCGACGCGGGCGAGGTGAAGCTCGGCCACGGCGTCCTCGCCGGCTACTTCGCCCAGCATCATTTCGAGCGCGCGGAGCACGACGGCGACGCCGAGGGCGCGATGCGCACCTTCGGCGCGCTCGATCCCGAGCGCACCGTCCTCGACACGCTCTGGGATCTCGTCCCGGAACAGGGCGAGGCGTACGTGCGCGGCGTCGCCGGCTCGTTCCTCTTCTCCGGCGACGACGTCGAGAAGAAGCTCGGCGTGCTGTCCGGCGGCGAGCGGGCGCGCGTCGCGCTCGCGAAGCTCCTGCTCGTGCCGGCGAACCTGCTCGTGCTCGACGAGCCGACGAACCACCTCGACCTCGACTCGTCGGAGGCGCTCATCCAGGCGCTGAAGGGCTACGGCGGGACGCTCCTCTTCGTCTCGCACAACCGGAGCTTCCTGAACCAGCTCGCGACGGTGATCTGGGAGGTGAAGGACGGCGGGATCCTGCCGTTCCCCGGGAACCTCGACGACTGGCTCTACCACCAGAAGGAGCTCGAGGCCGCCGCGGCGGCCGCGGGCGCGAGCGGCGACCCCGCTCGGACGGGTCCCGGGGCGGCGGCGGCGCCCGCGAGCGACAGGGAGCGCCGCCGGCTCGAGGCCGAGGCGCGCAACGCCCGCTACCGGCTGGAGAAGCCGCTCCGCGATCGCATCGCCGCGCTGGAGGCCCGCATCGAGGGGCTGGAGCAGGAGGAGCGCGAGGCGACCGAGGCGCTCGCCGACCCGGCGCTGTACCAGGACTTCGCGCGCGCGAAGCCGCTCATCGAGCGGCAGCACGCGGCGAAGGAGGAGCTCGCGAGGCTTTACGGAGAGTGGGAGGCGGCGCAGGAGGAGCTCGCCGCGCTCCAGCCCGGCGGCTGACGCGCGCCGCTCACGGCGGCCCGAGCCGCAGCCCCGCCGCGAAGCCCAGCCAGGCCCGCCGGCCGCCGTCCGCGCCGAGGTCGTGCTCGAGCAGGCCGCCCAGGCCCGGGCGGAAGCCCTCCTCCGCCCAGAACAGGCTCGCGCTCGGCCCCGCCACCACCGCCACGCTCCGCGTGACCTGCCACCCGGCGAGCACCCGCGCCGTGGCGAGCACGTTCGCGCCCGCGTCCACCGCCTGCTGGCTCAGGAGATCCACGTCCAGCAGGAACCGGCCGCGGGCCTGGTGCGCGCCGAGCCCGAAGCCGGACCAGAGACGCCCGCCGCTGTCGGCGCGCTGCGCGCCGGCGGAGAGGATCGTGTGGAACGCGCGGCTCCCGAGCAGGAGCCCGGCGGAGAGGATCCCGTTCTCGTCGCCCAGGACGAGGAGCTTGTGCTCGCCGCCGCGGACGATGGGGAGGAGCCCGAGCGACACGCCGTCCAGGCCGTCGGCGACGTTCACGAGCCCGAGCTGCGCCCCGCGGACGTGGCCGCCCACGTTCACGAGCCCGACCTGCACGCCGCGCACGCCGCTCCCCACGTTCACGAGCCCGATCTGCGCGCCGTGCACCTCGCCCGACACCGAGGCGAGCGCGAGCTGCGCCCCCGAGACGGACCCGGCGTAGCCCACGAGCGCGGACTGGAGCCCGGTCACCGCTCCCGCCGCCCAGCTCACGCTGGAGTGCTGCCAGCCGACGACGTCGCCCCGCACCAGGTTCAGGCCCTGGGTGAGCTGCACGCCCCGGAGCGAGCCGGCCACGTTCGCGACCATCCCCACCTGCACGCCGGTGACGCGGCCGCGCGCGGAGCTCCCGATGTACGAGAAGAAGCCGCCCACCACGTCCTCGTCCGCCCAGAGCACCGGCGCGAGCCCGATCCCGCGCAGCCGGGTCGTGCGCGAGGCGATGAGGCCGAGCTGGAGGCGGTTCACGACGTAGCGATCGCCGTTGAACGACACGGGCGGGAAGATCGAGAGGTCCACCGGCACGCGCGCGAGCTCCTCCACCCCGTCGCCGCGGAGCGCCGTCAGCTCCCGCGGCACCGCGGCGAAGCCCGCGCCGGCGAGCTCGGTCCGGCCGCCCTGGGTGAGCGCGACGCGCGCCTCCACGAGGCGCCCGTCCTCCTCGCGGGAGACGCGGTAACCGCCCGGGTCGAGGGCCAGCTCCAGCGGGCGGCCGGGGTGCTTGCGCAGCTCCGCGACGAGCCGCTCGCCGGAGTCGCGCACGAAGAACCGGCCCGCCGCCGCGGCCGGCAGGACGAGCGTCGCGCCCGAGCCGCGCAGATCCGTGAGCACCACCTCGCCCGCGCCGACGAGCTGGATGTCCCAGACCGCGTGCTGCGGGCCGCCGCGGGTCCGCTCCGTCCGCGCGAGCGTCTCGTCGAACGCGAACTGGTAGACCTCCGAGAGCGTGACCTTGCCGTCCTGGCTCGCGTCGGCCGCGCCGCGCAGGCCGGTGACGAGGGCGTGGGTGAAGAACGACGCGCCGACCCGGTCCGACTCCTGGGAGGCCTCGTCGGCCGAGCTGGACGTCAGGATCACCTGACCGCTCACCCGCGACGAGGCGTCCACCAGGAACGGCGCGGCGCGGGCGCCTCCCTTCCCGCGGGTGAAGGAGCCCGACGAGCACGAGTCGAGGATCGCGATGCGGATGTCGGCGCCGAGCTCCGTGAGCCACCGCCTGAGCTCTCCATACGGGACGCGCGCGCCGCGCAGGAGCAGCCCCTCCTCGTCGGAGTGGCCGGAGTAGTAGAAGAGCACCTCCGTGCGCCCGCCGGCGCGCGCGCGCCTCACGCGCGAGCGGAGCTCCTCGAGGGCCGCGCGCAGGCTGGCCTCGCCCGGGTCGAGGAGCACGATCGTGTCCTCGCCGGCGACGCCGCCCATCTGCTGCAGCACCCGCGCGACCCGCTCCGCGTCGGAGATCGCGTAGCGGAGCCGCGGGCGCGCGGGGCCGCCGTCGTTGGCGCCCGCCACGAGGGCGAGCCGGCGCACCGCGCCGGGCGGCTCGGCGCGGGACGGCCCCTGTGCGGCGGCGGCGCCGGCGAGGAGGACGGCGGCGAGCGCGAGGACGGGTCGAATCATGTCGGGGCTCTCACTTCACGAGGAGGAGGGCGTGCTGCTCGAGGCCCGCGGGGAGGACGAGGGGATCCTCGCGGGCGCGGCCGGAGGCGGCCAGCCGTCGCGCGGCCTCCACCGCCGTCGCGGAGTCGAAGGCGGCGGCGCCCGTCACGAGGAAGAACCGCTCGAACCCGGGCGCGTCGTCGAGGAGGTAGGCGTGGGGGAGCGGCACCGCGCCCGTCCCCGCGAGCGGGGCGGCGGGGCCGCCCTCCTCGGGCCAGTGGAGCGTCACGATCCCGCGGCCGTCCACCGAGACCACCGCCCCGAACGGCCTGCCCGCCGCCACGTACGAGAGCTGCAGGAGGTCTCCCGCCCGCGCCGCCGCGCCGTCGCGGAGCTCCTCGGGCCCGGCGTCCGGCCGGCTGCGGTGCACCTCGAGGCGCGGCGCGAGGCCCTTGAGGCGGGTGTCCTCGATGGCGGAGCGCGGCGTGAGAAGGCCGGACGGGATGACGTGCAGCACGAGCGCTGACGCCACCGCCACCGCTGCCGCGATGGGGACGAGCAGCAGCGGCCGCCGCCGGGAGGGCCGCGGCGCGCTCGCGGCGAGCGCCGCGCGGCGGCGGATCTCCCCGAGCGCGGGGCCAGGCGGGTGAGCCTCGCGGAACGCCGCGGCGTCGCGCGCGAGCGCCTCGAGCCGGCGCACGCCCTTCTCCGCCTCGAGGCGGCCCCGTACGCGGGCGGCCTCGTCGGGCGGGAGGTCGCCGGCGTGGAGCCGCTCGACCAGGTAGTCGGGAACGCGATCCGGGCTCATCGCTGCACCTCCTGGGTGGGCGCCTCGGCGGCCTGCTCCACGGCGCGCCGCCGGAGCCCGCCGAGCCGCTTGCGGACCGCGGCGGCCGTGAGCCCCACCTCGCGACCGACCTCCTCGAGCGTCAGGCCGTCCACGTAGTGGAGCACCGCCATCACCCGGGTGGACTCCTGCTCGCGCCCGAGCAGCCGTCCGACGACGAGGCGCGACAGCGAGCGCGCCTCGGGCTCGTCCGCCGCCGCGATGGCGAGGAGCGCGGCCTCGTCCCGGTCCTCCGGCCGGCGCCGCTCCGTGCGGAGCAGGTTCAGGCAGACGCGGGTGGCGATGCGGAGGAGGAGCGACGCGGGGGCCTCGTCGCGGAGCCGCTCCTCCGCCCGGAGCAGGTTCACGAACGTGTCGTGCATGGCGTCCACGGCCCTCTCCTCGTCACGGAGGAGGCGGCGGCAGCGGCGCAGGACCATCGGCGCGAGGTCCCGGTAGTACGCGTCGACGTCGACCGCCACCCGCTCCCCTCTCTCCGGCCCCTGGGCCGGACGAGCTTCTACCTCGAACCCCGGTCCGGCCGTGAGCAGCGCCGGAAACCGCCGTCAGATCCGCACTCCCGCGACGAAGCCCACCCACACGCGCGCGTGGCGGCCGCCGAGCTTCCAGCCGAGGTGCAGGTCGGGCTGGTCCTCGTCCGAGACGAGCACGTTCGCCGTCGGGCCGGCGAGGACCCCCATCCACTCGGTGAGCCGGTAGGCTGCCACCGCGCGGAGGACCCCGAGCACCGCCTCGGGGGTGCCGTCGAGCGAGACCGCCTGCGCGACGAGATCCAGGTCGAGCGCGAGGCGCTGCGCCGGCTCGAACCCGACGCCGGCGCCGCCGCCCAGGGCGGAGAGCGTCTTGCCCGAGCGCTCCTGCGGGTCGGGCTGGACGCCCGCCCCGAGGACGCCGTAGGCGCGCCGCCCGCCGAGCCGCACGCCAGCGGCGAGCGGCGTGAGCTCGGTCGCGTAGAGCTCCACCTCGTGGCGGCCGTTCCGCACGAGCGCGAGGACGCCCACCGAGCCCTCCGCCTCCTCGGCGAGGTTCACGAGCCCGACCTGCGCGCCGCGCACGCGGCGGGCCACGTTCACGAGCCCGAGCTGCGTCCCGCTCACCTCGCCGCCCACGTTCACCACGGCGAGCTGCACCCCGCGCACCCCGCCGGCGACGTTGACCGCCGCCGCCTGGAGGCCGTCGAGGCGTCGCGCGACGTTGGCCGCGCCGCCGAGCTGGACGCCCTCCCCGCCGCCGCGGACCACGTTCACGATCTGCGACGCCTGGAGGCCGCGGAGATCTCGCGCCACCGTGGTGACGGTCGCGAGCTGCACGCCGCGCACGACCCCGCCCGCGCTGGCCGCGGCCCAGGTCACCTGCGCGCCCGAGACGTCCTCGTCGGCGAGGTGCACCGGCGCGAGCGCCAGGCCGCGCAGGACGGTGGAGCGGGCCACCACGCCGATCGAGAGGTGGTTCTCCACCCGCCCCTCACCGTTCAGGCTGAGCGGCGGGACGAGAGACAGGTCCACGGGGACCACGCGGAGCGCGGTCGGGGCGGCCGCGGGGGGCTCCGGGACCGCCGCGCCGGCGAGCGCCAGGGCGGGCACGGCCGCCGCGAGCGCGGCGAGGGTGGTGCGAAGCGGGTTCCGCATGGGCGTCGTCCTTCTTCCGTGGCCGAGGGGCGGTCGGCGGGGTCGGAAGGAGGAACACCGCTGCCTGCCGCGCGCGCTACCGCGGCGCGGACGATTCACATTTCTTCACGCTCCGACCAGATCGGGGCAACCTGCCGCCGCCATGCTCCGCGCCGCCTCGGCGAGGGGGCGGTAGCGCGATCTCCGCGCCGCGGTGTTCCCTCGCACAACACGAGCGCCGCACTCTCGCGGTCAACGGAGCGTCACCCATGACGAAGTCCCTCTTCGAGCTCTTCACGCGCGCCGGCGCCGAGTGGGTGATGCTGCTCCTCGTCGCCCTCTCCGCCGCCTCGGTCACGGTCATCCTCGAGCGGGCCCTGTACTTCGCCCTCCGCCGCCGCACCTCTCCGGACCTCCTCACCCTCCTCATGAACGGGCGGCTCGAGGAGGCGCGGGCCCGCATCGAGGGCCGCCGCGGCCTCGAGGCGGAGGTGGCGCGGGCGGCGCTCGACGCCGCCGGCGGCGGCCCCGCCGCGGTGCAGGAGGCGGTGGCCTGCACCATCGCGGACCGCCGCCTCGGCTACGAGCGGGGGCTCTCCTTTCTCGGCACGCTCGGCAACAACGCCCCCTTCCTCGGCCTCTTCGGCACGGTGGTCGGGATCATCCGGGCCTTCTCCGACCTCGCCGTCGGCGGCCCGAAGGGCGCCGGCGCGGCGGCGGTGATGTCCGGCATCTCGGAGGCGCTCGTCGCGACCGCGGTCGGCATCTTCGTGGCCATCCCGGCGGTCGTCGCGTTCAACGGCTTCCAGCGCTGGCTGCGCACGCTCATCACGCGCGCCGAGGCGATCGGCCACGCCCTCGCGTCGCACCTCGAGCACGACGACGTCCGCGCCGCGGCCCGAGCCCGGCTCGACCACGGAAGGTCCGCGCGGCGCCCCGAGCCCCACGAGTCGAAGGGCGCCGCCTAGCGGCGGCCGCGAGCGCACCGGAGCCCACCATGGCCGCCCACTCGAACGGCAGCGACGAGGCGATCACCGGCATCAACGTGACGCCCCTCGTCGACATCACCCTCGTCCTCCTCATCATCTTCATGGTCACCGCCTCCTACATCGTGAAGGAGAGCATCGAGGTCGACCTGCCCCGCGCCGCCAGCGGCGGCGAGACCGTCGGCCCGACCCTCGCGTTCACGCTCGATCGGGACGGGAAGCTCTTCCTCGACGGAAGGCCCGTCGGCCGCGCCGAGGCCCGCGCCGCCGTGCGCGCGGCGCTCGCGCGGAGCGCCGACGCGCGGGCGCTCATCGGCGCGGACCGGGCCGTGCCTCACGGCGAGGTGGTGTCCGTGATCGATCTCGTGAAGAGCGAGGGGCTCACCCGCTTCGCGATCCAGATCGAGCACGACGCGTCGGGGGAAGGCGCGCCGTGACCCCGGCGCCTTCCGACGGTCCGCCGCGGGGCCGCACGCTCGCCGCGATGGCGCTGGCCTCGCTGGCGCTCCACGCCGGCGGGTTCGCCTGGGCCGGTCGCCTCGAGCCGCGTCAGGCCGCAAGGGCCGCGCCCGTGGTGGTCGAGTTCGAGGCCGCCCCTCCGCCGCCCGCCCCCGCCCCGACGCCTCCTCCACCGTCGGAGCGGCCTGCGCCGCGCCGGGTCGCGATCGCGAGGCTGCCGCCACCTCCGGCCGAGCCGCCTCCACCGCCGCCCCCGAACGAAGCGCCGCCGCCCGCCGCGCCGGCGCGCGCGGTCCCCCGCGTCGGAGTGTCGCTCTCCTCGACCGCGACCGGCGGCGGCTTCGCGGTGGGCGTCGGGAACACGCTCCACGGCAGGGCCTCGGAGACCGCCGCCGATCCCGCCTCGGTGAAGCCGTACGCCGCCCCGCGCTCCGCGCCCGCCCGGCTCTCCGCGCAGCCCCGCCTCCTCGAGCGGCCGGAGATCCCGTATCCCCCGGAGGCCCGGCGGGAGGGGCTCGAGGGGCAGGTCGTGCTGCTCCTGCGGATCGACGCCGAGGGCCGGGTCGCGGCGGCGCGCCTCCTCTCCGCGCCGGGCGCCGCCCTCGGCGAGGCCGCCCGGGCCGCCGCGCTCCGCTTCCGCTTCACGCCTCCCCTGCTCGAGGGCGAGGCCGTCGAGACCGAGATCCGCTTCACCTACACCTTCGTCCTGGAGTGAACCTCATGCGCCGCTCGCTCGCCACCGCGCTCGCCCTGCTCGGCCTCCTCCTCGGGAGCGCCCGCCCCGCTCGCGCCGAGACGCCACCGGCGGAGACCGGCGTCCTCACGCGCGCTCCGGCGGTGGTCGAGCCCGCCGAGCCCGAGTACCCGGAGGCCGCCCGCGCGGCGGGGCTGACCGGCGTCGTGACCCTCGAGCTCGAGATCTCGGAGACCGGCGAGGTCACCGACGCGGTGGTGACCGGCCCCGCCGGGCAGGGGTTCGACGAGGCCGCGGTCGCCGCCGCGCGGAAGCTCCGCTTCTCCCCCGCGGAGATCGACGGGGCGCCCGCGCCGGTGCGGATCGAGTATCGCTTCACCTTCGCGCTGGCCGCGCCGCCCGCGGCCCCCGCGCCGCCGCCGCTGAACCTCCTCGGCCGGGTGCTCGAGCGCGGCACCCGGCTGCCCGTCGCGGGCGCGATGGTGGAGGCGGGCGGCCAGCTCACCCACACCGACGGCGAGGGCCGGTTCGCGCTCGCCGGGGTGGCGGACGGGGCGGTGCAGGTGGTCGTGACGGACGTCGACCACGCCCGCCTCGAGTCGGAGGAGACCGTCGAGCCCGGCAAGGCGACCCAGGTGACCTACTGGCTCCAGCGGACCGCCGCGGAGGGCGAGTACGAGGCGGTCGTGGTGGGCGAGCGGGAGGAGAAGGAGGTCTCGCACGTCGCCATCGCGGCCGGGGAGATCCGGCGCGTCGCGGGCGCCTCCGGCGACGCGGTGAAGGTCATCCAGAACCTCCCCGGCATGGCCCGCACCTTCCTGAGCGGCGAGATGATCGTCCGCGGCGGCAACGCCCGCGACACCCGCGTGTACGTGGACGGCGAGGAGGTGCCCGCGGTGTTCCACTTCGGCGGGCTCACCAGCGTCTACTCGTCCGAGCTCCTGAAGGACGTGGAGTTCGAGGCGGGCAACTTCGGCGTCCGCTCGGGGCGGGCGATCGGCGGCCGCGTGAACCTCGTCACGCGCGATCCCGGCGAGCGGACCCACACGCTCGCGGACGTGAACCTGTACCACGCGACCGCGCTCTACGAGGGCCGGCCGCGCGAGGATCTCGGGATCGCCATCGCGGCCCGGCGCTCCTACGCGGACGCGGTGGTGACCCGCGCGCTCGAGTCGATGGACGACGCGCCGGGCGTGAGCACCGCGCCCCGCTACTACGACCTGCAGGCGAAGGCCGCGTGGAAGGCGACCGCCGACGACACCGTCCGTCTCGACGTGTTCGGCTCGGACGACCGGATGGTCCTCACGGGCGTCGAGGACGATCAGTCGCTCGAGGACCTCGACTTCCTCGAGTACGGCACCCGCTTCTACCGGGCCGGGCTCCGCTGGGATCACCGCGCGAGCGAGGCGACCCGGCTCAGGCTCGCGCTCGGCGGTGGCTGGCAGGACATGGACATCGACGCCGACGAGCTGTTCCGGATGCGCCAGGAGCTCTGGAGCACGCACTTTCGCGCCGAGGTGAACCACGAGCTCACGCCGCGGGTGAAGCTCGTCACGGGCGTGGACGGGCAGTGGTATCCGCGGGTCAGGATCGAGGTGGACGCGCCGCCGATCCTCCCGCCCGGTCAGGTCCCGAACCCGAACGCCGAGACCCGCCGCTACGCCGCCACCATCGACGGGCTCGAGGCGGGCGCGTTCGTCGAGGCGACCCTCGAGCCGGTCGACGGGCTCTTCGTCGTCCCGGGCGTGCGCGCGGACGTGCACCGCGCGCTCGCGAACCTCTCCTGGGTGGACCCGCGCCTCGCGGTCCGCTGGCAGCTCAGGCCCGGGACCGCGCTCAAGGGCGCGGTCGGCCTCTATCACCAGGCGCCGCCGTTCCCGTACGTCACGGAGGAGTTCGGCAACCCCGACCTCCGCGAGGAGGGCGCCTGGCAGTACTCGCTCGGCGCGGAGCAGCGGCTCCTGCCGCGGCTGCTCCTCGACGCGCAGCTCTACTACAAGCGCCTGTTCGACCTCGCCCTCCCCTCCGACGCCGTGATCACCCGGGATGGCCAGCTCGTCTCCGAGCGCTACCGGAGCGCGGGGACGGGGCGGTCCTACGGCGCGGAGCTGCTCCTGCGCTGGGATCCCGACGGCCGGTTCTTCGGCTGGATCTCCTACTCGCTCTCGCGCGCGGAGCGGGGCGAGTCCGTCGCGGGCGGCCGGCTCGACAGCGAGGGAGACGCCTACGACCAGCCGCACAACGTGGTCGCGGTGGGCACCGTCGAGCTGCCCGAGGTCTGGCGGGGCCTCTCCGCCGGGTTCCGCGCCCGCTACACGAGCGGAAACCCCTACGAGCCGGTCCGCGCCGCCGTGTACGACGCCGACGCCGACCGCTACCAGCCGATCCAGACCGGCGCGCTCACCGGGCGCATGCCCCCGTTCTTCCAGCTCGACCTCCGCGTCGACAAGAAGTGGACGGCCCGCACCTGGACGTTCGCGGCCTACCTGGAGGTCCAGAACGTCACCAACCGTGAGAACCCCGAGGCCGCCGCGTACAGCTTCGACTACTCGCGGCGCGGCTGGTACTCCGGCCTCCCGCTCTTCCCCTCCTTCGGCCTGCGCGCCGAGTACTAGGACCGCCCATGAACCGCACGCTCGCCGCCCTCGTCCCCGTCCTCGCGCTCACGGCCGCCTGCGGGCCGGACTTCGATCCCGCCTCCGAGGTGCAGGGGTTCCGCGTGCTCGCGGTCCGCGCCGAGCCGCCCGAGATCGCCCCGCCCTCCGACGGCTCGGCCCCCGCCCGCGCGGACTTCGGGACGCTCGTCGTGGATCCGGCCCTCGTCGCGGACCCGGCCCGGCGCGCGGTGGTGCTCCACGTCGCCTGCACCCCGGCGCCGGGAGACCCGGGCCCCTCCCCCTGCACCCTGTTCTCCGAGCTGGCGGATCCCTCGACGCTGCTCGCGGGCGCCGATCTCGCGGCGGCCTGCGCCGCCCCGGGCGTCGGCGTCGCGGGAGGGATCTCCTTCGCCGGCCTCGAGGCGTGCGGACGCGACGGCTGCGGCCCGCTGGCGGTGAGGCGGGATCCCGCCGACCCGGGCTCCGCGGTGGCGCTGCCCGGGGCTGCCTACGAGCTCCCCGCGGACTACACGCTGTCGGCGCTGCCCGCGTCGTCTCCCGAGCGCGTCCTCGGCCTGGAGGTCACCGACCTCGCCCTCGCGCTCGACGCGACGCCGGACGAGCTCGCGCCTGCGAGCGCGGTGGGGAGCGACTGCGAGCTCCTCGGCGCCGTCGCCGCCCGCTTCGAGGCGGAGTGGTCGCGCCGCCCCCACGTCGCGGCGCTGAAGCGGATCCGGGTCCGCGGTCCGGCGGCGCCCTCCGCGCCCAACCACAACCCCGTCCTGTCAGGCGTGGCGCTCGAGGGCGCGGCGCTCCCGGCGCCCGGTGAGACGCCCGCGGCCGTGCCGCCGAGCGCGAAGGTGCCGCTCCTGCCGCTCCTGCCGGCGGGCTTCGAGGAGCTGCGCGAGACCTACGTCGAGAGCGACGCGGCGGGCCAGCCCATCGCGACGCGGAAGGAGGACTGGACCTTCTCCTGGTTCACGAGCGCGGGCGAGCTCGAGAAGCTGCACACGAACCACCCCGACGAGGCGGCGGAGCTCACCACGCCGGCAGCCGGGGCTCCCACGGTGTGGGTGGTCGCGCGCGATCTCGTCGGTGGCGTGACGTGGCGCGCGGGCTCGCTCGCCGTGACGCCGTGAGGGGGTCGGCCCGCCGGGCGTCTCGAGGTTGACAGGCAAGTCGTAGCTTGCCTATGTTCCGCCGGGTGGCCGACGTGTTCGAAGCGCTCGCCGCCCCGACGAGGCGGGCGATCCTCGACGAGCTCACCGATCGGGACGGTCAGTCGCTGTTCGAGCTGTGCACGCGGCTGACGATGAAGCACGGGCTCGCGATGTCGAGGCAGGCGATCTCGCAGCACCTCGAGGTGCTCGAGGCGGCCGGCCTCGTGACCACGCGGCGTGAAGGCAGGTGCAAGCTCCATCACCTCGACACCGCACCGCTGCGGAGTATCTTCGAGCGGTGGCCGGTCGAGGGGCTGAAAGGGACCCGGCGATGAAAATCAACCTGACGAGCGTCCTGGTCGATGACCAGGAGAAGGCCCTGAGGTTCTACACGGAGGTCCTCGGGTTCGTGAAGAAGACCGAGATCCCGCTGGGCGAGGTGCGCTGGCTCACCGTCGTGTCGCCCGAAGCCCCGGATGGCCCCGAGCTCGTGCTGGAGCCGGACGGGCACCCCGCGGCGCGCCCGTTCAAGCGGGCCCTGGTGGAGGACGGCATCCCGTTCACCTCGTTCGCCGTAGAGGACGTGCGTGCCGAGTACGAGCGGCTCCGCTCGGCAGGCGTTCGTTTCGTCCAGCCGCCCACCGAGATGGGCCCGGTGACGATCGCGGTGCTCGACGACACCTGCGGGAACCTCATCCAGATCGCCAGCCAGAAGTAGTCGGCCCGGGAGGTCCGCCTCCCACCGTTCCGCGGCATCACCGACGCGCTCGATCCACCGGCGGTCCGTCACGCGTGGCGACGTAGACGTTCTCGAACGTGCCGCCGCGCCGGGAGCCCGCCTCGACTGCGCCGCGCACGGTCACGCGCGCGCGGCGGTGCCGCCGGAGCGTCTCGAGGAAGCGCTCCCACTCGGCCGCGGGAGGGAGCGTGGAGGTGGCGAAGAAGTCGCCAGCGACGGGCTCGTCGAAGCTCACCTCGCTCCGCTGGATGACCACCCCAGCCTCGACGCCGCGCTCGCGCAGGTTGAGGTGCACGAGCGTCCAGCCCGAGAGGATCGCGATCGCGGAGAGGCTGCCGCCGAAGGCCGTGGACCGGTGATTGAGGCTGGGGGCGAGCGGCGCGGCCAGGCGCAGCGAGGCTCCGTCGTACCGCTCGATGACGGCGCCGAGGTGGACTGCGAGCGGGATGTGCTCGCGGACGTAGCGGGTGATCTCGTCCCGCGTCACGCGATTGAGCTCCGTGTCAGGAGTTGCCTCGAGCTTTGGTCACGCGTGTCCGATCTAGGCGGTGGGGCGAGGCGTGTCTCGAGGTTCATGCCGCGAGCCGGAGCGCAGCGGTCAGGGCGGAGCCGGCGGGGAACGGGATCACGGGGTCGGGGTCGAGGTCGAGGTCGTCGAGGTCGATCTGGCCGACGTCGCCGCTTCCGAGGTCGCCGTGGCGCGCCGCCTGGACGGGACCTCGCGTCCTCGGCGGGCCACGATGGACGGAGACAAGGTACGGGGGCCGGTGCCGTCCGCCAGACGCCGCTGGCAACGCGGGGCCGCATGGGCGGGGTTGACCATGGGCGAAGGTGCCTTGGCGGCCAACCGCGTTGCATGCGGTCCGTGGTTCGGGGAGGTGCCTACCGCGTCCAGTGGCCCGCCTCCGGGCGCGAGGTCCCGCCACGTGGGGGCGGCGCGCTGGAGCCGGGGTGGGTGGAAGGCTCGGCGTCGGTCGTCGTGGTCGGGGTCGCGGTCGGGGTCGCGGTCACGTCTGATATTCACCCACCGTCGCGCTGGAGTCCGCCCGACCGTCAGACACAGATGGTATGGGTTCACTCGATGGACGTCGTGCCCCTGAGCCCTCCCGCTCCTCTCGCGATCGCCTCGGCGGCCGCGCTGGACGCGCTCGCGGCGGAGGCGTGGCTGCTCGAGCCGCCGCCGCCGCACGAGCGGAAGGGCATCCTGCGGGACGAGGCGGCGCTCCTCATCGACCGGCTCCTCAGCCGCGTCGCGCGTGGGCACGGCGCGCTCGAGATCGCCATCGGCCGCGGGCTCGCGGCGCTCGCCGACCGGGACGGTGCGATGCGGTTCGGGTACGCGAGCGTCGGTGACTACGCGCGCGAGCGGCTGGGCATCGCGGCCAGCACGGCGCAGAAGCTCGTGAGGCTCGCGCGGGCGCTCCGCGACCGCCCGCTCCTCGCCGACGCGGTCCGGCGCGGCGAGGTGAGCGCGCGCAAGGCCGAGACGGTCCTCCCCGTTGCCCGCGGTGAGGCGGAGGCGCGCTGGGTCTCGATCGCCCGCACCGAGACGGTGCGCGCGCTCGCGGCGGCGGTGCGGGCCGAAGCAGCCGCCGAGGCGAAGGCGGACGAGGAGCCGCGGGAGCGCGTGTCCCTCCAGCTCACGCCCGCGGGTCGCGCGAAGCTCGACGAGGCGATGGCGCTCGCGGGCAAGGTTCTCGGAGCGACCGCGCCGAGGTGGCAGCGGCTCGAGGCGATCTGCGAGGAGTTCCTCGGCGCCCATCCCGTGGAAGCGCTCTCGGACGGCGGGGACGAGGTCACGGACGAAGGCGTCCTGCGCGGGCCGGCCGCAGAATGGTTCGAGGCGGCGAGGGCGGGGCTCGAGGAGGAGTATGGCCGCTGGGCGTTCCTCGGAGCGGTCGCTCCGGTCGAGGCGGAGGTGAGCGCCGAGCTCGACGGCGGCGCGGACGTGCGCGTCGACGAGGAGCTGAGGCGGCTCGCGGCGATGCGCGATCGCTGGGACGCGCTCGTCGGGCACCTCGGCCTGCTGCTCCGGACGCTGCGACTGTGGCGCGACATGGGTTTCGCCTCGTTCGGCCACTACTGCGAGGAGCGGCTCGGAATGGCTACGCGCACGGTGCAGCAGCGGGTCCAGCTGGAGCGTAGGCTCTACGCGCTCCCCGCGCTCGAGCAGGCGATGCGCGACGGGCGCGTGTCCTACGAGCAGGCGCGGCTCGTGGCGGAGGTCGCGGACGATCTCACCACCGAGGACTGGATCCGCCGGGCGGAGGGTACGACCTGCATCGCGCTGCGCCGGGAGATCGAGGCGGAGCAGGAGGCGCAGATGTGCGCGCGGGCCGAGCTCGACCTGCGCGTGCCTCGGCGGGTCGGGCGCCTCCTCGACGAAGCGTTCCGGGCGGCCCGCGCAGCGGCCGACCGCTGGCTCACGCCCGCGGAGTGCCTCGAGCGGATGGCGGAGCACTTCATCTCGACCTGGAAACCCGCGCTCGCGGAGCGGAGCACGCCGCAGCGGCGGGCCCTCGCGCGCGACGGCGGACTCTGCCAGGTGCCGGGTTGCAGCCGGGCGGCCGTGCACGCGCACCACGTCGTCTATCGCTCGCGCGGCGGCGGTGACGACCCGGCGAACCTCGCATCGCTCTGCGCCGCCCACCACCTGCGGGGAGTACACGGTGGGCTCGTCGAGGTTCGCGGCGTAGCGCCGGACCGGCTCACGTGGCGGCTCGGCGCGCGGGATCCGACGCGGTCCCTGGACTGAGCTCCGTCGAGTGAGCGTCCATCGAGCGGCGGTGGGTGGGTCGGAGCAGCTCGAGGTCGGGACCCACCGCCATGCCGCCGTGCACCCGCTTCGTCCCCTGGCGTCGCAGCCGTGCCGCGCTACGCTGCGGTCATGTCCGATGCATCCCTTCCCCGCACTCTCGTCCGCGCCAGCGAGCGCGGCCCGGCCGAGTCGAGCGGCCACCCGTACAACCCGCGCTCGGAGATCCACGGCTGGATGATCTCCCGCGCCGCCGGCCTCGGCCGGATCGCGGTGAACCTCGCGTGGCTCCCTCCCGGCAAGGAGTCCGCCATCTTCCACGTCCACCACCGCGAGGAGGAATGGGTCTTCGTCCTCGAGGGGCGGGGCGTGATCGAGCTCGACGACGCCGAGCACGAGGTCGGCCCGGGCGACTTCGTGGCCCTCCCGCCGGGCGTGGCGCACCACGTCCGCAACGCCTCCGCCGATGAGCGGCTCCTCCTGCTCGAGGGCGGGGAGATCATCCCGGACGTCGAGGTGGCGGACTTCCCGCGCCTGCGACGCCGGATGGTCCGCCTCGGCAATCGTTTCGCGGTCTACCCCATGGACGCGGAGATCGAGTTCTTCCCGGGAGTGAAGGAGCTGCCGCGCGAGCTGGTCGGCCTCCCGCCGCCGGGAGAGCGGCCGCGCCTGCTCGTCCGCGCCGGCGAGCGCGGCGAGGCGCGCGTCTACCACCACCCGCAGAACCCGCGCTCGGAGGTCGGGCTCACCTGGCTCTCCCGCCCCGCGCTGAAGCGCATCTCCGCAGGCGTCGCCGCCGTGCCCGCCGGCAGGGAGTCCTTCGTGAAGCACGTGCACCGGCACGACGAGGAGTGGATGTACGTCCTCTCCGGGAGCGGCGTCGCGGTGATCGGCGACCGCGAGGAGCCCATCGGCCCCGGCGACTTCCTCGGCTTCCCCGCCGGCGACCCGGCACACAACGTTCGGGCGTCGCCGGACGGCGAGCTCGTCTACCTGCTCGGCGGAGACGCCTGGTCGCGGAGCACGATCGAGATCGTCGACTTCCCGGAGCTCGGCTTGCGGAAGACGTTCGTGGGGACGCGCAGCTCCCTGACCTTCCCGCTGGACGCGGCGGTCGAGAGCAAGGGCACTTAGGACGGGCCACGGCGGACAAGGCGGGGGTCGGGTCGGGGTCGGGAAGTCACCTCCGGTATTCACCGCCAGTCGCTCCATCACCGCCGAGGACTGGAGCCGCCGGGCGCCACGAGGCCAGCGGGTCGCCCCGCTGGCCTCGTGCCCGCTGCCTCGACGACGACGCCGTCTAGCCCTGCGCGGCCTTCAGGGCCGGCTCGTATTCGGGCTCCTGCCCGATCTCCGGCACGAGCTGGCGGTAGATCACCTTGTCGTCCGCGTCGAGCACCACGACCGCGCGGCCGCAGAGGCCCGCGAGCGGGCCGTCCGTGAGGAGGATGCCGTAGTCCTGTCCGAACTTCTTGTCGCGCATGAGCGAGAGCGTGACGACGTTCTGCAGCCCCTCGGTCGTGCAGAACCGCTTCGCCGCGAACGGAAGGTCCGCGGAGACGACGAGCACCACCGTGTTCGGGAGCTGACCCGCCTTCTCGTTGAACTTGCGGGTCGAGGTGGCGCAGACGGCCGTGTCGAGGCTCGGGACGATGTTCAGGATCTTGCGCTTGCCCTTGAAGTCGGCGAGCGAGACGTCCTTCAGATCGCCCCCCGTGAGCTTGAAGTCGGGCGCCTTGGCGCCGACGGCCGGCAGCTCGCCGCTGGTGTGGATCGGGTTCCCCTTGAGCGTCACCTGGGCCATGAATCCTCCGTTCGAGTTCGCGCGGTTTTAACCCACGCCCACCCGGAGCGCCGGGATTGTGGCCGCTCGTCCCCAGCGGGGACACACTCACCGTCGCGCCACCCGGCCGCACCCGGCGAGGCGGCTGGCCGCTCCCCGACTCAGGCCGCATCCATCTCCGGACCGGAGGAGGAGATGGGAGCACCCGAGGCACGGGAGGCCAGCACGCGCGGGGTGCGCGGCGGCGTCCGGGTCCGCGACGGGCTGTGCGGCATCTGCCCCGCGGGCTGCTGGGTGCGCGCCCACGTGGAGGGGGACCGGCTCGTCGGGGTGGAGCCGCTCCCGGATCACCCGCTCGGCATGCTCTGCACGATCGGGCGCCACTCGCCCGAGATCGTCCACTCGCCCGACCGGGTGAACCGCCCCCTCCGCCGCACTGGCCCCAAGGGCAGGTACGCGTTCGAGCCCATCTCCTGGGACGCCGCGTACGCGCTCCTGGCAGGCCGGCTCGCCAGCATCAAGCGGGAGCACGGCGCCGAGGCGACCGCGGTCTACACCGGCCGGGGCGCGTTCGAGCTCTCGCTCTGCGACGTGTTCCAGCCGGCCGGCGTGGCCGTCTCGTCCGCCTCGAGCGTCCTCTTCCCGTTCGGCTCGCCCAACACGCTCGGGGTGGGGGCGCTCTGCTACGTCGCGTTCGCGATGATCGCGCCGCACGTCACCATGGGCGCGATGCTGCTCGGGCTCGACGCCGACCTCGACCAGGCCGAGCTCGTCGTGCTGTGGGGAGCGAACCCGGCCACCGACTCGCCGCCGACGGCGCACCACCAGGTCGTGCGCGCCCGCCAGCGCGGCGCCCAGGTCATCGCCATCGACCCGCGCCGGAACGACACCGCGCGGGCCGTCGACGCGGAGTGGATCCCGATCCGCCCCGGCACCGACGGCGCGCTCGCGCTCGCCCTCATCGAGGTGCTCCTCGAGGAGGAGCTCCACGACGAGGAGTTCGCGCGCGACTGGACCGTGGGGTTCGAGGACCTCGCGCGGCTCGCCCAGCACTACCGGCCCGAGCGCGTCGAGGGGATCACCGGTGTGCCCGCCGCCACCATCCGCAGCCTCGCGCGCCGCATCGCGGCCGCCCGCGGCGCGTGCCCCGTCACCTACACCGGCCTCGAGTACTCCGGGAACGGCGTGCAGGCGATCCGCGCGCTCCTCACGCTGTGGGGCCTCGCGGGACAGCTCGACGTCCCGGGCGGCCTCGTCTTCCGCATGCGGGACGGCGCGTTCCCGCAGAACCGCCGCCACCTCCAGCCGAACCCCGCCGTGGGGAAGGCGCTCGGGCGCGAGCGCTTCCCCCTGTACACGCGCTACCGCGGCGAGTCCCACGCGATCGCCCTGCCCCGCTCGGTGCTCGAGGGCGATCCCTACCGGATCCGGGCGCTCGTCGTGCACGGTGCGTCGATCCTCACCGCGTGGCCGGACCCGGAGCTGTGGCGCCGGACCCTCGCCGGCCTCGACTTCCTCGTGTGCGTCGATCGCTTCCTCACCGCGGACGCGGCGTTCGCGGACCTCGTCCTTCCGGCGGCGACGGGGTACGAGATCACCTCGTACATGCGGTACGGCCCGCTCTTCAAGATCCGCGAGCCGCTCGTGCCGCCCGTCGGCGAGGCGCGCAACGACTTCCTCATCATGGCCGGGCTCGCCGACCGGCTCGGCTACGGGCACCTCTACCCGCAGACGGAGGAGGCGCTCCTGCGCCACGCGCTCGAGGGGACGGGCTTCACGCTCGAGGCGGTGCGGGCCGCGGGGGGAGAGGCGCGGGTGCCCGCCCCGTTCCTCCAGTATCGCAAGTGGGAGAAGGGCCTCCTCCGGCCCGACGGCGAGCCCGGGTTCGACACGCCCTCCGGCAAGTTCGAGATCGCCTCGTCGATCCTGGCCGAGCACGGC
Organism: Anaeromyxobacter sp. SG66; assembly: GCF_022690805.1. Taxonomy (NCBI): domain Bacteria; kingdom Pseudomonadati; phylum Myxococcota; class Myxococcia; order Myxococcales; family Anaeromyxobacteraceae; genus Anaeromyxobacter; species Anaeromyxobacter sp. SG66. Next base: position 56,480 of record NZ_JALCZC010000005.1, on the reverse strand, counting down.
TACGAGCCGCTGCCGGTCTACGTCGAGCCCCCGGAGAGCCCGGCGAGCCGGCCCGATCTCGCGGGCAGCCACCCGCTCGTCTTCAACTCCGGCGCGCGCGGCTTCCACGACTTTCGCAGCCAGCACCACGGCGTGCCCGGCCTCGCGGCGCGCGCGCCCGAGCCGCTCGCGACGCTCAGCGCGGAGGACGCCGCCGCGCGCGGGATCGCGAGCGGGGATCCGGTCTGGGTCGAGACGCCGCGCGGGCGCGCCCCCTTCCGCGCGCACGTGACCGCGGACCTCGTCCCGGGCGCCATCGACGCGAGCATGGGAGGCGGCGGGCCACTGGGGAGCGAGTCCTGGCGCGCCTGCAACGTGAACGCCCTCACGGACCTCGCCCAGTGCGATCCGATCTCGGGCTTCCCCGTCTACAAGGCGCTCCTCTGCGAGGTGCGCCGCGCCGACGGGGCGGCGGCCGCGGAGCCGGCGGAGGGCGCGCCCGAGCGCGACGCGCCGAGGGGACCGCGGATCGAGGCGGCCCCGCTCCGCCCCATCTACCTCGACCACGCGGCGACCACCCCCGTCGCGCCGGCGGTCGCCGAGGCGATGGCGCCGTTCCTCGCGGGCGCGTTCGGGAACCCCTCGAGCGTCCACCCCCGCGGCGCCGAGGCGCGCGCCGCCGTCGAGGACGCGCGCCGCAAGGTGGCCCGCGCGCTCGAGTGCACGGCGCGGCGCGTGGTGTTCACGGGATCGGGCTCCGAGTCGGACAACCTCGCGGTGAAGGGCGCCGCGTGGGCGTGCCGCGCGCGCGGCCGCCACGTCGTCACCTCCGCCATCGAGCACCCCGCCGTGCTGGAGGCCTGCCGCGCCCTCGTGCCTCACGGGTTCGAGCTCACCGTGGTGCCGGTCGAGCGCGACGGGCACGTCTCGCCGGAGCGGGTCCTCGGCGCCCTCCGCGACGACACCGTGCTCGTCTCGCTCATGCTCGTGAACAACGAGGTGGGCACGATCCAGCCGGTCGCGGCGCTCGCGCCGGCGGTGCGGGCGCGCGGCGCGCTCCTCCACGCGGACGCGGTCCAGGCGCTCGGCAAGGTCGCCCTCGACGTGGAGGCGCTGGGGGTGGACCTCCTCACGGTCTCGGCGCACAAGATCCACGGCCCGAAGGGCGTCGGCGCGCTCTACGTCCGCGCCGGCGTCTCGCTCGAGCCGCTCGTGCACGGCGGCGGGCAGGAGCACGGGCTGCGGGCGGGCACCGAGAACGTCGCGGGCGTCGTCGGGTTCGGGCGCGCCTGCGAGCTCGCGATGCAGCGGCTCGGCGGCGGCGAGATGGACCGGCTCGCGGCGCTCCGCGACCGCCTCGAGGCGGGTCTCCTGAGGCTCCTGCCGGAGGCGCGGCGGAACGGGGACGGGGCGCGGATCGCGACCACCCTCGACGTCACGCTGCCCGGGATCCGGGGCGAGTCGCTCGTGCTCGCGCTGGGCCGCCGCGCCGTGCACCTCTCCTCCGGCTCGGCCTGCCACTCCGGCGATCCAGAGCCGTCGCGCACCCTCCTCGCCATGGGCCTCACGCCCGAGGAGGCGCACTGCTCGGTGCGCTTCTCGCTCGGGGCGGGGCAGACCGAGGCGGACGTGGACGAGGCGCTGGCGCGGATCGCCGAGACGCTCGCCGCCTCGCGCGCGGCGGTGCGGTTCCTCGCGTGCCGGTGAGGCCCGGGCCGCGCAGGCGCTTCAGGCCGGTGGGAGGGCGCGCAGGAGCGGCGACGGCGTGCCCGGCGCGGCGATCCAGAGCTGGTGCGCCGCGCGCGTGACGGCGACGTGCAGCCGGCGGCGCGCCTCGTCCGCGTCGGGGTAGGCGCGGACCGAGGCGTCGGGCACGACCACGTAGTCGAACTCGAGCCCCTTCACGCTCGCCACGTCGGTGACGTCCACGCCCGGCCGGAACGAGAACCGGCCGTCGATCGCCAGGCGGGCCTCGGGCATGTCGGAGAGGAGGCGGTGGAACGCGCGCGCGACCTCGGCCGAGTGCGCGACGACCGCCACGGACGCGTCCGGCTCGCGCTCGACGAGATCACGGATCGCCCCCACCAGGAACAGCTGCGCGTGGGCCTCCGTCGGGAAGTCGAACCGCGACACGGGCGCGCCGTCGCGGCCCGCGCGCGGCGGAGAGGGCGGCGCGAGCGGGCCGAGGATGGCGTGGGCGGCCTCCGCGATGGGGCGCGGGCAGCGGTAGGTGGTCTCGAGCTTGACCGTCGCGGCGCGCTCCGCGCCGATCGCCGCGAGCGCCTGCGGCCAGCCGGCGTAGGAGGAGAACGTCTGCTGCGCGTCGTCGCCGGCGAGGGTCACGCTGCGCCCGTCGAGGTGCCGGCCGAGCACGGAGAGCTCGAACAGCGAGACGTCCTCCGCCTCGTCCACCACGAGGTGCGCGAGCGACCTGCCGCCCCCGGCGCCGGCGAGGGTGGCGAGGAACAGGAGGATGGGGAGATCCTCGGGGTCGAGCGTCCCGGCGATCGCCTCGGGCGTGTCCTCGGAGAGGCCCAGGCCGTCGAGCGTCTCGCGCCGGTCGGGATCGACGCCCGCGACGAGCTCGTCGGTCGGCGGCGCGAGCTGCAGCCGCGTGTGCCGGACCGTCTCCTCGATGGCCGTGGTGGGGAGGTCCCCCTGCGCCGCCCGGACCACGCCGGCGAGGAACGCCGGGTCCACGCACAGATCGCCGAGCTCCTGGCGCAGCTTCGCGAGCGAGGGCCGCGCGCCGGCGAGCCGCGGGCGGCGGCGGAGCGTCTCGTACAGCGCGGGGTGGCGCTTGAGCCGCGAGACGAGCGACGGCGTGTCGGCGCACAGGCGCGGCGGCGGGGCGCGGAAGACGCTCTGGAACGCGCCGCGCGACCAGGAGTCCAGCGTCCGGACCGCCGCCCGATCGAGGCCGAGCGGCTCGAGGAGCCGCGCCGCGAGCTGCGCGAGGCCGAGCTCCGGCACCACCACCTGCATCCGCGAGGGCGGGAAGCGCCGCGGGTCCTCGAAGGCGATGCGCGCGAGCCGGTGCAGGGCGACGGTGGTCTTGCCGCTCCCGGCGCTGCCGATGACGAGCAGCGGCCGGTCCGGGGGCGCGGAGACCGCCTCGAACTGATCGGGGTCGAGCAGGGCGGTGATGTCCGGGGCGGAGACCCTCCCGCGCGCGCCCGCGCCGGTCCCGAGGGCTCCGGCGCGCGCCGCCTTGCCCGCGCCGCCCCCGAGCGCGGCGCCCTGCACGGCGAGCCGCCGCCACACGCCGTCGGCGCCGCGCGCGACGGTCAGCTCTCCCGCGGAGACGCGGGTGAGCACGCCGCGCTCCACCACCACCACGCGGCGCGCCTCCACCACCCCCGCCGCGACGCGGCCGGGGAACGCCTCCTCGAACTCCTCGCCTTCGCGGTAGCGGTAGAAGATCGCGGCGACCGGCGCGTAGCGCCAGTCCACCACGCGCACCCCCGCCCCGCGATCCACGAACGTGTGCCGGCCGAGGCAGTAGTCCCTGACCTCGCCCCCCTCGCGCACCCGCAGGTGCGCGAAGTACGGCGCGCTCGGATCGGGGAACCCGTCCGGCCGCTGGCGCTCGAGCACGGCGCGAACGAGTCCCATCTCCTGGAACACGGTCGGCAGGTCCTTGGAGGTGGACTCGAGCGCCTCGTCGCGGAGCTCCCGGAGGCGTCCGGCGAGGTCGCTCTCCGCCCGGACGGACGCGCGCGCGCCGAGCGCCCCGTGCACCGCCGCGAGGAGGGATTCCTCCTCGGCCACGATGTCCTGTGCGCGGGCGTCGAGGGCGTCGGACGCCGGGGGGATCGCCTGTGGAGTCCGGATCGGCAAGGGGCGGTCCTTCTAACGCGGCGCCAGGGCGATCGCACGCTGGTTCGGCGGCGGCGCATCCTACCCTCGACCCTGCCGCCGGCGCGCGCAAGGCGCGGTGCGACGAGGTCGCGGGCGCGCGCTGGCGTCGCGCCCCGAGCGTGTCCACCGTCTCCACTCGGGGGAATACCCGATGCCCAAGCTACCCGTGCTCTCCGAGTGGCCCGTCGCTCGCCAGCTCGTCTCCGGGGACACCTCTGGCCTCGGCGCGAGCGCCATGAGCCAGCGGACGCGCGAGCTCGTGCCTCGCACCGCCTCGGCGGATCGCGTGGTCCGCTCCATCTGCCCTTATTGCGCCGTCGGCTGCGGCCAGCTCGTCTACGTGAAGGACGAGCGGATCGTCGACATCGAGGGCGATCCCGACTCGCCCATGTCCCAGGGCTGCCTGTGCCCCAAGGGCGCCGCGACCTTCCAGCTCGTCACCGGCTCGCACCGCGAGCAGCACGTCCTCTACCGCCGCCCCGGCGGCAGGGAGTGGGAGCGCATCCCGCTCGCGCGGGCGATGGACATGGTGGCCGAGCGCGTGAAGCGCTCGCGCGACGAGACGTTCGAGGAGCGCATCGAGGATCCCGGCGCGAAGCACCACGGCGCGCGGGTGCGGCGCACGCTGGGCGTCGCGCACCTCGGCGGCGCGACCCTCGACAACGAGGAGAACTACCTCCTCAAGAAGCTCTACACCGCGCTCGGCGTCGTGCAGGTGGAGAACCAGGCCCGGATCTGACACAGCTCCACGGTCCCCGGTCTGGGGATCTCCTTCGGACGCGGCGGCGCGACGACCTTCCCCGGCGACCTGCAGAACGCCGACTGGGTGGTCGTGCAGGGCTCGAACATGGCGGAGTGCCACCCCGTCGCCTTCCGCTGGGTGATGGAGGCGAAGAACCGCGGCGCGACGATCATCCACGTGGACCCGCGCTTCACGCGCACGAGCGCGGTCGCCGACCTGCACGTCCCCATCCGCCCGGGCTCCGACATCGCCTTCCTCGGGGGCCTGGTGCGCCACGTCATCGAGAACGAGCGCTGGTTCAAGGAGTACGTCCTCCACTACACGAACGCCTCGACGCTCGTGGACGAGCGCTTCCGGGACACCGAGGACCTGGAGGGGCTCTTCAGCGGGTTCGACTCGAAGTCGAACTCGTACGACCCGGAGACCTGGTCGTACGACGGCGTCGACGGGGTGGTGCCCGCCGCCGGCCACAAGGAGGTCTACGCCGAGAAGGGCGCGGGGAAGGAGTCGCTGCACGGCGCGAACATCCTCGAGCGGAAGACCGACCCGACGCTGCAGGACCCGCGCTGCGTGTTCCAGATCCTGAAGCGTCACTTCTCCCGCTACACGCCCGAGGTCGTCGCCGAGACGTGCGGCATCCCCGAGCCGCTCTTCCTCGAGGTGGCGGAGACGCTGTGCCGGAACTCGGGGCGCGAGCGCACCGGCGCGTTCTGCTACGCGGTCGGCTGGACGCAGCACTCCGTGGGCGTCCAGTACATCCGCACCGCGTCGATCCTCCAGCTCCTCCTCGGCAACATCGGGCGCCCCGGCGGCGGCATCATGGCGCTCCGCGGGCACGCCTCCATCCAGGGATCGACCGACATCCCGACGCTGTTCGACCTGCTCCCCGGCTACCTGCCGATGCCCCACTCGCTCCTGCCCGACCGCGGGCTCGAGCAGTACGTGAAGAACAACCGCTCGCCCTCGGGCTGGTGGAGCGAGATGCCGAAGTACGTCGTCTCGCTCCTCAAGGCGTGGTTCGGCGACGCGGCCACGCGGGAGAACGACTGGGGGTTCGATCTCCTGCCCCGCCTCTCCGGCAACCACTCGCACATGACGACCGTCTCCGAGATGGCGGACGGCAAGGTGAAGGGGTACCTCGTCGTGGGCGAGAACCCGACGGTCGGCTCCATGCACGGGAGCCTGCACCGCAAGGGCCTGCGCAAGCTCGACTGGCTCGTCGTGCGCGACTTCGCCCTCACCGAGACCGCCGAGTTCTGGCGGACGGCGCCGGAGATCGCGCGCGGGGAGGTCCGGACCGAGGACATCCAGACGGAGGTGTTCTTCTTCCCCGCCGCCGCGCACACCGAGAAGGACGGCTCGTTCACCAACACGCAGCGCTGCCTGCAGTGGCACCACCGGGCCATCGAGCCGCCCGGCGATTGCCGCAGCGATCTCTGGTTCGTGTACCACCTCGGCAAGCGCCTGAAGCGCCTCTACGCGGACGCGCCGGGACCGAACGCCGAGGCCATCCGGGCGCTCACCTGGGACTACCCGACGAAGGGGAAGGACGAGGATCCCGACGCCGAGGCCGTCCTGCGCGAGGTGAACGGCTTCACGATCAGGGACGGGAGGCCGGTGGCGGGCTTCAAGGATCTCACCGACGACGGCGCGACCGCGTGCGGCTGCTGGATCTACTCCGGGTGCTACAAGGACGGCGTGAACCAGCCCGCCCGGCGGCGGCCCCAGTCCGAGCAGCACTGGGTCGCGCCGGAGTGGGGCTGGTCCTGGCCCGCGAACCGCCGCATCCTCTACAACCGCGCCTCGGCCGATCCCGAGGGGCGCCCCTGGTCCGAGCGGAAGCGCTACGTCTGGTGGGACGCCGAGAAGGGCGCGTGGTCCGGCTACGACGTCCCGGACTTCATCGCCGACCGGCCGCCCTCGTACCGGCCGCCGCCGGGCGCCGAGGGGCTCGCCACGCTCTCGGGCGACGATCCCTTCATCATGCAGGCCGACGGCAAGGGCTGGCTCTTCGCGCCCTCCGGCCTGCTCGACGGCCCGCTCCCGACCCACTACGAGCCGGAGGAGTCGGTCCTCGAGAACCCGCTCTACCCGCAGCAGTGCAACCCGGCGCGGATGGAGTGGCACCGGGCCGACAACCCCTACCACCGCGCGTTCGGCGACCCGCGCTTCCCGTACGTCGTCACGACCTACCGCCTCACCGAGCACCACACCGCCGGCGGGATGAGCCGCTGGCTCTCGTGGCTCTCCGAGCTGCAGCCCGAGATGTTCTGCGAGATCTCGCGGGAGCTCGCGGCGGAGAAGGGGCTCGCGAACGGGCGCTGGGCCACGATCACGACGGCGCGGGGGGAGATCGAGTGCCGCGTGCTCGTGACGGAGCGCATGAAGCCGCTCCGGGTGAAGGGGCGGACGCTCCACACGATCGGCCTCCCCTACCACTGGAGCTACGTCGGGCGCGTGCGCGGCGACCCGGCGAACGAGCTCATCCCGTTCGTGGCCGACCCGAACGTCTCCATCCAGGAGTCCAAGGCGCTCACCGCGAACATCCGCGCGGGCCGCCACTCCCTCGGGCGCCGCTCCGCCACCGACGGGCTCGAGCTTCGGCAACCGGAGCCCCCGCGCGCCCCGCCGCCCCGCGATCTGCCGGGGATCCGGACGGCGCACCGCCACCCTCCGACCGAGCCGAGGAAGTAGCCATGCAGCGGATGGGCTTCTTCACCGACACCACGCTCTGCATCGGGTGCAAGGCCTGCGAGGTCGCGTGCAAGCAGTGGAACCAGCTCCCCGACGACGGCTTCCACTTCACCGGCATGAGCTACGACAACACCGGCATGCTCGGCGCCTCCACCTGGCGCCACGTCGCGTTCGTGGAGCGCGCGGCGGAGCTGCCGGGCCAGGGGAGCCCGCGCGACGGCGTCGAGGGCGGCGCGCGCGCGTTCGGCGAGCTGTTCCCGGCGGGCCAGCCGGGGCCGACGAGCCTGCTCGGGCACGACATCCAGCCGACGCACCTCGAGACGCCCGTCGCGCTCGGGCCCACCGAGCGCGCGCTCGGGAAGTTCTCCTGGCTGATGCTCTCCGACGTCTGCAAGCACTGCGAGCGCGCCGGCTGCCTCGAGGCCTGCCCCACCGGCGCGATCGTGCGCACCGAGTTCGGCTCGGTCTACGTCCAGCCGGACGTCTGCAACGGGTGCGGGTACTGCGTCTCCGCCTGCCCGTTCGGCGTCGTCGACCGGCGCGAGGAGGACGGCCGCGCGTGGAAGTGCACGCTCTGCTACGACCGGCTGAAGGGCGGGATGGTCCCGGCGTGCGCGAAGGCCTGCCCGACCGCCTCCATCCAGTTCGGCGAGCTCGAGGACCTGCGCGCGCGGGCCCGCCGGCGCGTGGAGCAGCTGCACGCGCGCGGCGTGGCCGAGGCCCACCTCTACGGCGAGGACGCCGCGAGCCAGCCCGGGACCGAGGGGCTGCACGCGTTCTTCCTGCTGTGCGATCGCCCCGAGGTCTACAACCTGCCGCCCGACCCGGTGGTGCCCACCGCGAAAGTGGTGCGGTCGTGGCGGTCGATGGCCGCGGGCGTGCTCTCGCTCGCGGCGCTCGCCATGGGCGCGGTGTTCTCGGCGCGGAGGGCGTGATGGACGCGATGGATCCGCTGAGGCAGGCCTCGACGCCAAGGGACGGACGCAACGTGGATCCGCAGGTGGGGCGCCTCACCGGCGAGGCCTCCGGGCAGCGCGCCTCGCCGCAGCGCGCGGCGGCCGCGCTCGCGCGCGCGGACCGCGCGGCGGAGCGGACCGCCTCCCTCCCGGAGGAGGAGGTGGAGGGGCCGAGCTACCACGGGCTGCCCGTGCTGAAGGAGCCGGTGTGGAGGTGGATGATCCCCGCGTACTTCTACACGGGCGGCCTCGCGGGGGCGTGCGGGGTGCTCGGCGCGGCGGCGCAGCTCGCCGGCGGGCGCGGCACCTTTCCCCTCGTGCGGCGCTGCCGGACGCTCGCGGTGGGCGGGGCGGTCGCGAGCGCGGGGCTGCTCATCGCCGACCTGGGCCGGCCGGCGCGGTTCATCGCCATGATGCGCGTGTTCCGTCCGACCTCGCCGATGAACATGGGCACCTGGGTGCTCGCCTCGTTCGGCGCGCTCAGCGGCGCGGCGGCGCTGCCGGCGCTCCTCCCGTCGTCCCGCGCGCTCCGGCGCGCCGGCGACGCCGCGGGGCTCGCGGCCGGGGCGCTGGGCCTGCCGCTCGTCGGCTACACCGGCGTCCTGCTCGCGAACACCGCGGTGCCGGTGTGGCAGGAGACGCGCAACACGCTGCCGATGCTGTTCGCCTTCTCCGGCGCGGTGAGCGCCGGCGCGGCGCTGGACCTCTGGCCGCCCGCGGGGCCGGGGGCGGAGATGGCGCGGCGGTTCGGGCTCGTCGCGAAGGGCGCCGAGATCGCGCTCTCGCGGGCGCTGCACCGGGAGGCCGGCTTCGAGCGGGTGGAGCGGCCGCTCCGGCGCGGCGCGGCAGGCGCCCTCCTTCGCGGCGCGCGCATCCTGCTCGGCGCCTCGGCGGTCGTGGACCTCGTGCGCCGCCGCTCGCCCGCGCTGCGGATCGCCTCGGGCGCCCTCGGCACGCTGGGGACGCTCGCGCTCCGCTTCGGGGTGCTGGCCGCGGGACGTGCCTCCGCCCGGGATCCCCACGCGACGTTCGAGCTGCAGCGCGCCGGGCGCGGCGCCGCGGAGCTGACTAGGAAGGGGGAGGCGCCCGGACGGATGCCCGCACCGAGCGGGATCGACGCGACGGGTGAGGAATCGGTGGAACATGGAGCGATTCCCTGAGCCCGTCGTCCCGGCCACCGCCGCGCGCCCGGCCCCTGCGGAGCGCGTGAACGCCGCCGCCTGCCGTCCGCGGGGCTCGCTCGTCGACGCGCAGGGCCGGACCATCCGCTACCTGCGCGTGGCGCTCACCGACCGCTGCAACTTCCGCTGCACCTACTGCTCGCCGGCGGCGTACGAGCCGCCGGACGCCCTCCTCTCCCGCGCGGAGCTGGCCCGGCTGTTCCGGCTCTTCGCCGCGCTCGGCGTGCGCCGCATCCGGCTCACCGGCGGCGAGCCGACGCTGCGCAGGGACGTCGTCGAGATCGTCGCGGACGCCGCCGCGACGCCGGGGATCGAGGACGTCGCGATCACCACGAACGGCCACCGGCTCGCAGAGCTCGTCGAGCCGCTCCACGCGGCGGGGCTCGGCGCGCTCAACGTGTCCCTCGACACGCTCGCGCCGGAGCGGCTGCGCGGCGTCTCGGGCCAGGCGGCGCGGCTGGACCGCATCCTCGCCGGCATCGACGCCGCGGCGGGCCGGTTCCGCTCGCTGAAGCTCAACACCGTGGTGATGCCGGGCGTGAACGAGGACGAGCTCGGGTCGCTCGTGCGCTACGCCTGGGACCGCGGCGCCCTCCCTCGGTTCATCGAGCAGATGCCGTTCGGCGGGGGCGCGCCCGTGCCGCTCGCGGAGGTTCGCCGGCGGCTCGAGGAGGCGGGCTTCTCGCTCGCCCCCGACCTCTTCCGCGGCTGGGGTCCGGCCCGCCACATGCGCGCCCGCGACCGCGACGGGCGCGAGGGGCTCGTCGGCTTCATCGGCGCGATGACCGAGAACTTCTGCGAGGACTGCAACCGGGCGAGGATCGCGGCCGACGGCGGGTTCCAGGCCTGCCTGGGGGGCGAGGATCGGGTACAGCTCAAGGATCGGATGCGGGCGGGCGACGGGGACGAGGCGCTCGCCGACGCCGTGGCGGGCGCGCTGGGGAGGAAGGCGCCGCGTCATCACATGGAGGAGGCAGGCGCCGGGCTCGTGCTGCTGGCAATGCGCGGCATCGGGGGCTAGGCGCTCCGCCGGAGGGAGACGTCATGACGTCGAATCGGTGGCTCATCGCCGCAGCGGGCACGGTCGCGATGGCGTGCCTCGGCACGGTTTACTCCTGGAGCCTGTTCACCCAGCCGCTCATCGCGGCCTTCCGCTGGTCCAACACGACCACCACCTGGACGTTCGCGCTCGCCATCCTGTTCCTCGGGATCGGGGCGGTGATCGGCGGGCGCTGGCAGGACGCGAAGGGACCGCGCCCGGTGGCGGTGACCGGCCTCGTCCTGTGGGGGCTCGGCAACGTGCTCGCAGGGCTCGGCACGACCGCGCTCGGCGCGCCGTGGATCTACTTCACCTACGGCGTCATCGGCGGGCTCGGCCTCGGCCTCGGCTACGTGACGCCGGTCGCCGCGGTGACGAAGTGGTTCCCGGACCGCCGCGGGCTCGGCAGCGGCATGGTGGTGATGGGCTTCGGCCTGGGCGCGTTCTTCTACAACAACGTCCTCAAGGCGATCCCGGCGTTCGCCGGCGCGTCGCGCGAGGCGGGGCGCGTGCTCGCCGCCCGGGCCGCAGGGGCGAGCGACGCGGTGCTCTCCGCCGGGGCGACCGGCACGCTCATGCGGACGTTCATCGTGTCGGGCGTCGTCTTCGCGATCCTCGGCGGGCTCTGCGCGCTGGTGATCCGGAACCCGCCGCCCGCCGCGGTCCCCGCGGCCGCGGCCTCGCCCGCCGTGGCCTCCCGCGCCACGCGCGACTACCCGCCCTCGGAGGCGCTCCGGACCCCGCAGTTCTGGGCGCTCTGGATGATGCTCTTCCTGAACGTCACCGCCGGCATCCTCTTCATCTCGAACGCGGTGCCGATCATGCGCGAGCTCACGGGGACCTCGCCCGAGACGGCGCTCGCGGTCTACGGCTTCATCGCGCTCTTCAACGGGCTCGGCCGGTTCTTCTGGGGCGCCGTCTCCGACCGCATCGGGCGGAACGCCGCCTACCTCCTCATCTACGGCTCGCAGGTCGTCATCTTCTTCGTGGTGGGCGGCATCCACGCCCTGCCGGTGGTGGCGATCCTGTTCGCGGTGGTGCTGCTCGACTACGGCGGCGGGTTCGGGACGATGCCGTCGTTCACGGCCGACTACTTCGGCACGAAGTACATGGGCGTGAACTACGGGTGGATCCTGCTGGCGTGGGGCGTCGGGGGCGTCGTCGGCCCGATCTTCGTCGCGCTCGTGAAGGACGCGACCGGATCGTTCTCCGGCGCGCTGCCCGTCATCGCGGTGGTGCTGCTCGTCGCGGCGATCCTGCCCATCGTGACCCGGCGCCCCGGCGCGGAGCGCGAGGGCGCGGGCCGCTGGGCGCACCTGTTCCCGAACCGGCGCGTCCACGCCTGAGCGCCGCTCGCGCCTCGCTCGACCGCCGCTGCCCCCGGCGCGGGGGGAGGAGGAGCCTCGACCTGGCGGGCGCCGCCCGCCCGCTGCCCCCGCCGTCCGGCCCGGCTCGCACGGCACCGTCGCGGTCACCACCTTTACGCGACGGAGGGAGACGAATGGCATCTTCTTGGACTCGAAGTGCGTATCTCGCGGCTGGCGCGGCGGGCCTGCTCGCCGCGGCTTGCCAGCGGGGCGACGACCAGAGGAAGGCGAGCGGCCGCGGAGATACCGGCGGCGCGGTCGCCTCGCAGGAGCAGGCCGAGAAGGCGACCGAGTCGTCCGCAAAGACGCAGAAGAAGGCGGCCGACGAGCAGAAGCAGGTGGCCGACGCGCAGAAGGACGTGCGCGAGAAGGAGCAGGAGCTCCAGAAGGCGCGGGCGAAGGAGCAGAAGGAGCTCGGTGAGGCGCAGGGCGCGCAGCAGCAGGCCCGGCAGTCGAACCAGCAGGCCGCGCAGGCGACCGCGAACGCCCAGCAGCAGGCGGCGCAGGAGCACGAGCAGCTCGCGAAGAGCGAGCAGGAGCGCGCGCAGCAGTCGGCCCAGCAGCCCACCGGAGCCCAGCCGCAGCCTCCGCCGGCGAGCCCCGCGGGCGGGGCGGCCGCCGAGCGCACCGCGAGCGGCACCGTCGTGAGCGCGAGCGCGCAGGAGGTCGTCGTGCGCCAGGGCGGCGCCGAGCCGGACATCAAGCTCCGCGTCGGCCCGGATACACCGGTCCTCATCGACGGCCAGCAGCGCACCGTGAGCGACCTGAAGGAAGGGACGCAGGTCCGGGCCGCGTTCACCGAGCAGGGCGGCGCGCCGCAGGCGCTCCGGATCGAGGTGCAGGGAGGCGCGGGCGGACAGCAGGGCAGCTCGCAGCAGGGCGTCCCGCAGCAGCAGCGCTGAGCCGGTGAAGGGACGATGGCGGGGGGCCGCGCCTTTCGTGCGCGGCCCCCGCCGCGTTTTTGGGGGCACGCTCGACCCCGACCGCGACGATCCCGTCCGCTGAAACCTCCTTCCGCCCCCCGCATCCAATCCCTCGACTGCCACCCGCTGCCGCGCCCCGCGGCTCGGGCGGCTTTGGGCGCTGAGCCGCGCCTGGAGGAGAGATCCATGAGACGTGCCCTCGCCGCAGCCGTCCCGCTCGCAGCCCTCGCCCTGTACCTCTCCTTCCCGAAGGCAGCCGGACCGCAGCCCGCCCGCAGCAGCCATCACCCCGCGCGCCCCGCGGCGGAGGACCCGATCCTCGATCACGCCGACCGGCTGCTCGACGAGGGCCGGCGCGTCTTCCGCGACGAGACGTTCGGCGACGAGGACTTCTGGGGTGGGCAGCTCCGGCTGCACGAGGCCATCGCGGGGCAGGCGAACGGGGGCGTGGGGCCGGGCCTCTCCCCGCGCGCAGCGCTCTCGCTCGGGCTCAAGGTGGACGCCGGCGCCGTGCCGCCGGCGACGGCGGAGGCCGTGCGCAGGGGCGAGGTGAACCTCGACGATCCCGCCGTGACCGTGGCGCTGCTCCGCGCGGACGCGGTCCTCGGCGTGAAGGGCCAGTTCGACGACGCGGGCACGCTCCGCTCGGTGGGGATCACCTGCGCGCTGTGCCACTCGACCGTCGACGACTCCTTCGCGACGGGCATCGGCCGGCGGCTCGACGGCTGGCCCAACCGCGACCTCGACGTGGGCGCGATCGTCGCGAGCGCGCCCACGCTGGCGCCGTTCGCGGCGCTCCTCGGCACGGACGAGGACACGGTCCGCACGGTGCTGCGGAGCTGGGGGCCGGGCCGCTACGACGCGGAGCTCGCCCTCGACGGCAAGGCGTTCCGCCCGGACGGCAAGACCGGCGCGACGCTCCTGCCCGCCGCGTTCGGGCTCGCCGGGGTGAACCTGCACACGTACACGGGCTTCGGCTCGGTGACGTACTGGAACGCGTTCGTCGCGAACACGCAGATGCACGGCAAGGGCACGTTCTTCGACCCGCGCCTCGCCGACGCGACGCGCTTCCCGATCGCCGCGAAGGCGGGCTTCGCGGACGTGCGCTCGACGGACGATCGCATCACGCCGAGGCTCGCGGCGCTGCACTTCTACCAGCTCGCGATCCCGGCCCCGAAGCCGCCGGAGGGCTCGTTCGACGCCGACGCCGCCGCGCGGGGGAAGGCGGTCTTCGAGGGCAAGGGGAAGTGCGCCACCTGCCACGTCCCGCCGCTCTACACCGAGCCCGGCTTCGCGATGCACACCGCGGCGGAGCTCGGGATCGACGACTTCCAGGCGAGCCGCTCGCCGGAGCAGCGCTTCTACCGCACGACGCCTCTCGCCGGCCTCTTCACCCGCGCCAAGGGCGGCTACTACCACGACGGCCGGTTCCCGACGCTCGAGTCGGTCGTGGCGCACTACGCGGACACGCTCGGCCTCGAGCTCACGCCCGACGAGCGCGCCGACCTCGTGCAGTTCCTGCGATCGCTGTGAGGCGCGCCGGATCGCCGCGGCTCGGCCGCGCCGCGCCGAGCGGGGCCATTGCGCGTCGCGGGCCTCCGATGGTTAAAAGGCGCCATGGTAGCCCCTTCTCCCACCCCCGCCCGGCGGCGGCGGCTCCTCCGAGCCGCCGTCGTCGTCGCCGCGATCTTCGTCGCCTACACCGCCCTCGGCTTTCTCGCCGCACCCGCCCTCCTCCGGCGCGTCCTCGTGAAGGAGGGCTCGGCCGCGCTGCACCGCCAGGTCACCGTCGCGAAGGTGGGCGTGAACCCGCTCGCCCTCTCGATCACGATCGAGGGGCTCGCGGTCGCGCATCCGGACGGAACGCCGTTCGCCGGCTGGGGGTCGCTCTACGTGCGGCTCGCGCCGCAGCGGCTCGTGCTCGGTGAGGTGGGCCTCGCGGAGATCCGCCTCGTGAAGCCGTCCCTGAACGTCGGCCTCGATCGCAAGGGTGCGCTGACGTTCCAGGACCTGCTCGAGCCGGAGGCCCCGCCGGCGGCACCCGCCGCGCCCGCGAAGTCCGGGGGTGGACCTCGCGTCTCCATCGGCCGGCTCGCGGTGGAGGAGGCGCGCGTGGTGTTCCGCGACGCGACCCGCAGCCCCGCGTTCGACACCATCCTCGGCCCCGTCACGATCCGGCTCGACTCGTTCCGGACGCGGGGCGGGGGAGACAGCCCCTACGCCTTCACCGGCACGACGGAGTCCGGCGAGACGTTCAGCTGGACGGGCACGGTGCGGACGGAGCCGCTTCGTTCGGCGGGGACGCTGGCGTTCGAGGGGATCCACCTCCCCAAGTACGCGCCGTACATCCAGGACGAGCTCCCGGCGGATCTGCACGACGGGCGCCTCGCCTTCGAGACGCGCTACGAGCTCGAGTGGGGCACCGCCCGGCGCGTCCTCGCGCTCGCCGGCGGCAAGCTGACGGTGGACCGGCTCGCCATGGGGCCGCGCGGGGTGGCCGAACCTGCCGTGAAGCTGTCGCGCATCGAGGTGTCCGGGATCGAGGTGGACGCGCTGGCACAGCGAGCGAAGATCGACGAGGTCTCGCTCCGCGGCGGCAAGGTGCGCGTGCTGCGCGAGGCCGACGGGAGCCTGGAGCTCTCGCGGATGGCCCCGCCCCCGTCTCCGCCGTCCCCGTGGAAGTGGTCGATCGGCGCGCTGGCGGTCTCCGGGCTCGCCCTGGACCTCCAGGACCGCACCCCGTCGCGGCCGGTCGCCCTGCCCCTCACCGACGTGGCGCTCCGGATCGAGCGGCTCCGGCCCGAAGCGGACGCGACCTGGCCCGTCTCGCTGTCGCTCGTCTGGAACGGGCGCGGCCGGCTCGCCGTGAAGGGGCCGGTCCAGCCGTTCGGGAGCAAGGGGAAGCTCGAGGTGGACGCGGCCGAGCTCGACCTCGTGCCGCTCCAGCCCTACCTCGAGCCCGACGTCACTGCGCGGCTCACCGGCGGGCGCGCCGGCGCCCGGGCGACCGTGGACTTCGACGCGTCCGGGAAGGCGCCGCGCTGGACCTTCGCCGGCGACGTCCGGCTCGACGGGCTCGCGGTGGCCGAGAGGGGCAACGAGGACCTCCTGCGCTGGCGATCCCTCGAGGTCACCGGGATCGACGCCGCGTCCACGCCGCCGCGCGCCTCCGTGCGGCTCGTCCGCCTCGTGGAGCCGCGGGTGAAGGCGTACGTCTGGGAGGACGGCGCGACGAGCTTCGCGCGCGCCCTCCGCGCGGCGCCAGCGCCCGCGCCGGGGAAGCCGCCTCCCCCGCCCGGCCCGGAGTGGCGGACGGCGATCGGAGCGGTCCAGGTGGTGCGCGGGCGCGCCGCCTTCGTCGATCGCTCCGTGAGCCCGCCCGCGATCGTGAACGTCACCGGCGCCGACGCGGCGGTGGCGAAGCTCTCCTCGGATCCGCGGGTGCGGTCCACCGTGGACGTGAAGCTGCAGGTGGAGGGCGCGTCCCCCGTGCGCATCTCGGGCACGCTCAACCCGCTGCAGAAGGAGGCGTTCACCGAGCTCGTCGTCGCCTCGCAAGGCGTGGACCTGTCGCCCTTCGCGACCTACTCGGGCAAGTTCCTCGGCTACGGCATCCAGAAGGGCAAGCTCGACCTCGACCTCCGCTACAAGATCGAGAACCGGAACCTCGCCTCCACGAACGTCGTCAGGGTGAACCAGTTCACGCTCGGCGACCCCACGAACAGCCCCGACGCGACGAAGATCCCGGTGCGGCTCGCGCTCGCGCTCCTCCAGGATCGCGACGGGGTCATCCTCCTCGACGTCCCGATCGAGGGGAACCTCGACGACCCGAACTTCCACCTCGGCAAGGTGATCTGGCGGACGGTCCTGAACGTGCTCGTGAAGGTCGCGACCTCGCCCTTCAGCGCGCTCGCCGCCCTCGCCGGAGGCGATCACGCGGACCTCTCGCTGGTGGAGTTCGCCCCCGGCGCCGCCGAGGCCTTGCCGAGCGCCCAGGAGCGGTTCGGGCTCCTCGCGAGGTCGCTCGCGCAGCGGCCGGCCCTCGGGCTCGAGCTGGAGGGCTCCGCCGATCCCGACCAGGACGGCCCCGCGCTGCGGCGCGCCGCCCTGGAGCGGTCGCTCCGGCGCGCGAAGGCTGCGTCCATGCGGCCGCCTCCGCCGTCCGCGGACGAGGTGACGCTCTCGCCCGAGGAGCGGGCCCGGCTGGTGCGCGCCGCGTACGACGCCGCCTTCCCCGCCGCGCCGCGGAAGTCCGGCGAGGCTGCGGCCGCGCCGCCCTCGCCGCAGGAGATGGAGGAGCGCCTCGCCGCCGCGGTCGAGGTGCCGGCCGAGGCGTACCGCTCGCTCTCGGCGGAGCGGGCGCAGCGCGCGCGGGAGGCGCTGCTCGCGGCCGGGATCGACCAGGGCCGCCTCTTCCTGACGCAGGGCGGAGAGCGCGCGGAGAAGGAGAAGGGCGCGCGCGTGTACTTCACCGTGAGGTGAGGGACGCCGCCCCGCGGCGCCGCCCGGGAGCTCGCTCCTCCGTTGGCGAGCTCACGCCCGAGGAGCGCGGCGGGCTCGCACGGGGCCGGGGGTCGCCGTGACCGGGTTGCAGGCGTACGGCTCGCAATGCCCGCGGCCGACGGCCCGGCAGCAGTAGAGGCTCCGGCGATCCCGCCCGACGAGCCTCATCTCCCAGCCGGCGGCGTTCACCTCGAGCACCCCGAAGCCCCACCGCTGCGACCAGTACAGCGACCGGCCGCCCGCGAAGGGCCCGGCGAACGGCTTGGGGTGCGTCGAGGAGGTCGAGGCGGCGATGAACTCGTCGTGACCGCGCGCCGTGCGGAGGTGCTGCAGGTCGTGGGCGTGACCGGCGAGCCACCCCGAGATGCGGTCCCCCATCGCGTCCTCGAGCTGCCGCACCCTGCGCACATACTCCGGCTGGCGGACCATGGCGGCGCGGTTCCGCGGGTCGCCCGCGACGTCGGCGTAGTAGTGCCCCACCACGAAGCAGTGACGCTCGCCTCCGCAGCCCGCGGACGCGCGGCGGACGAAGTCGAGCTCGTCCTCCCACCGGAACCCGCCGTAGTCGCCCGCGAGGAGCAGCGTGTCGATCACGATGAGCCGCGCCGGCCCGCGCTCGACGACGTAGTGCCTCCCGGGCATCCTCCAGTGCGGACCCTGGTGCTGCACCTCGAGGCACGCCTTCACGCGCTGCTCGGTGGCGGGCGGCCCGCGGAGCTCGCGGCGGCACGGCCCGTCCACCCTCACGTCGTGGTTCCCGATCGCGAGGTACACCGGGACGGGCTCGCCGCCGCGCGAGAGCCCCTCGAGGCGGCGCTCGAACGACCGCGCGAAGCGCCCGTCCGCGCCGATGTCCTGCCCGGGGCGCACCGTGTTCCCGTCCGCCTCGAAGGCGCAGCTCGCGGCGTTGCGGACGCGCGGGTCGGGGCCGCAGGCGTAGAGGTTGTCGCCGACGTGGATCGCGAGGTCGAACGGAGCGGCGGCGTTCTCCGCCAGCATCGCGCGCGCGACGGCGCCCTGCTGGGGGGTGACCGCCCCGAAGTCCCCGAAGAAGAGGATGCGGATCGCCGGGGGCTCGAGCGGCGCGGCCGCCGGGAGCACCTTCACCGCGCGCCGCTCGACCCTGTCCTCACGCGAGGAGACGCACGCGACGGAGGCGAGGACCGCGACGACCACGAGGGCGACTCGCGCACGCATGGAGAACAGTGACGTAGCGGAACGGCGCGCCGCGCGCACGCCCGGCGGGCGCCGCTTCCGGGGCGGAGGCGAACGCAGCGGCGCACGCGCGCGTCCGGGCGGCGCGTTATGGTCGCCCGGCCGTCCCTCTTCCTGGAGGCCAGAGTTGCAGGAACCCAGCGATCCGGCCGATCGGGCCCGCATGAGGGCGCCCGCCGCGCCTGGCGCGGCTCGACCGCCGCCTGCCGCGGTCGCCCTGCTCACCGCGGCCGCGCTGGGCTGCTTCGCTGCGAACTCGCTCCTCGCCCGCGCGGCGCTGCGGGGGTCGCTCGCGGACCCGGCGAGCTTCACGGGCCTCCGGATCGTCTCCGGCGCGGCCTTCCTCGTCGCCCTCGCCGCGGCGCGTGGCGGGCGGCGGGGCAGCGGAAGCTGGGCCTCGGCCGCCATCCTGGTCGTCTACGCGGCGCCGTTCTCGTTCGCGTACGTCCGCCTCCCGACCGGCGCGGGGGCGCTGCTCCTGTTCGCGGCCGTGCAGGTGACGATGATCGGCCTCGCCGTCGCCCAGGGAGCTCGCCCCGCGCCGCGGCAGTGGGCGGGGGTGACGATCGCGCTCGGCGGGCTCGCCGCGCTGACGCGACCGGGCGCGCACGGCGTCGAGACGGCGGGCGCGGCCCTGATGATCGTCGCGGGCGCGGCGTGGGGCGTCTACAGCCTGCGCGGCCGATCGGCCCGCGATCCGCTCGCCACGACGGCCGACAACTTCGCCCGGGCGGCGGCGCTCGCGCTGCCGCTCGCGGCGGCGGCCCTCGGGGCGTGGGGCTCGCGGCTCACGGCGGCCGGCGCGGCGCTCGCCGTCGCCTCCGGCGCGCTCGCGTCCGGCGGCGGCTACACGCTCTGGTACGCGGTCGTGCCGGCGCTCGGCGCGACGCGTGCGGCCGCCCTCCAGCTCGGCGTGCCGGTGCTCGCGGCGGTGGGCGGCGTGGCGCTGCTCGGCGAGCGCCTCACGCCGCGGCTCGTCCTCTCCGCGGCCGCGATCCTGGCCGGGATCGCGCTCACCCTCGTGCCGCGGCGTCGCCGCTAGCGCAGCCTCCATGAACCCTCCAGCCAGGGGCAGGGCGCCCGCCAGAGGCCGCCCGCCCGACGGGCGGCGCGGCCCCCAGGCATTCCCACGCGCCGCTAGTACGTGCCGGAGAACCTCGTGCAGACGTTGTGCTCCTCGTCGCACACCTTGACGTTGGTGAACACCACCGACATCGGAGGCGAGCAGTCCGGCTGGAACGTGGGGGTGAGCTCGAGGAAGAAGACCGCCTTCCCGTTCTGGACCGGGAAGTCGCCCTCCGCCGAGAAGGCTTCCTTGTTGTCCGCCTTGGGGTGGTGATCGCCAGGATTGATGCACGCGGCATCGGCGCTCAGCACGATGTGAACCTGGGTCTCGCTCCCGAGACCGGCCTCTTTCCCGTCTGCGATCAGCGTGTCCCCGTCTCGCTCGACGGTCACGCTCACGAAGTGCGGGCTCCCGGCCCGGGCGATCCCTGGCCCGAGGACAGCCAGCGCGACGACCGCAAACCCGAGCCACTGCCCGACCATTCCCTTCACGCGCATACGACCTCCTCCCGCGCGCTGAAACGTCGCGCGCGAACCTTCCTGCGTTGCCGGCGCGGGGTCGCTCCGACGCGCGCGGCGCAGGAATGGCGATTGGCAATAGCTGGTGGTCGATGAGACTGTGCGTCGAGGCGCACGCATTGAGAAGGAGTCTCGGCGTGCGTTCGCCCATTTCTGATGGGTCGGCCCGCATCGTGGAATCTGAGACGTGTGCCTTCGACGGGGCAGGCACGCCCGGCGCTCGAGCCGCGTCGACGCCGCGGCCCTGCGGCCGAGCGCGTCGCGTGCGCCCGCGGCACTGCGAGCTCGGCGTGGCAGCGCGCGGGACCTCGGCGCGGGAGCCGCTCGGCTCGGATGACCGGCTCGCGCCGAGTTCATCTTACGGTGAACGCCGTACGATCCCCGCGGGACGGCCCGAGCTCGAGCAGAAGCTCGAAGCCTCCCTCACCGCGGAGGAGCGGCGCACGCGGTCGCCGCCGCGCCGCGGCGGCGCGTGGGCGCGCCCTCACTGCGCGCGCGAGCGAGCCGCGCGTCGTCGGGCCACGGCCGCGCCCGGCGAACGCGCGCCGCGACGGCTACGGAAGCACCGTCTCCCCGTACGACAGGTAGCGGTCGACGCCCTGCGCCGCCTCCCGCCCCTCGCGGATCGCCCAGACCACGAGCGACTGGCCGCGCGACATGTCGCCCGCCGCGAACACGCCGGGGACGCTCGTCATCTTGCTCTCGTCCGTCCAGACGTTGCCGCGGTCGTCGAGCTTCACGCCCAGCTGCTGCAGCATGGGCTTCTCCGGCCCCACGAACCCGAGGGCGAGGAGCACGAGGTCGGCCGGGACGACGCGCTCCGAGCCGGCGACCTCCCGAGGGCCGAACCGGCCGTCCGGTCCCTTCGTCCACTCGACGTCCACGACGTGCAGCTCCTTCACCCTGCCCTGCGCGTCGCCGACGAAGCGCTTCGTCAGCGCCTGGAAGCGGCGCGGGTCGGCACCCCAGAGCTCCTTCGCCTCCTCCTGGCCGTAGTCGAGCTTGAGGACCTTGGGCCACTGCGGCCACGGGTTGTCGGCCGCGCGCTCGAGCGGGGGCTGCGGGAGGATC
The DNA here is from genome assembly GCF_022690805.1 of Anaeromyxobacter sp. SG66. Lineage (NCBI taxonomy): Bacteria > Pseudomonadati > Myxococcota > Myxococcia > Myxococcales > Anaeromyxobacteraceae > Anaeromyxobacter > Anaeromyxobacter sp. SG66. The sequence continues at coordinate 35,365 of NZ_JALCZC010000005.1, read as the reverse complement.
TCGAGCTGCACGACGCTCCGCGCCCCGTGGCGGATCGACGTGCCGACGCAGTCCGTGCCGGTGTCGCCGCCGCCGATGACGACGACGTCCCGGCCCTTCGCCGAGATGAACCGCCCGTCCGCGTGGCGCGAGTCGAGCAGCGACTTCGTGTTGGCGTGGAGGAACTCCATCGCGAGGTGGATGCCCTCGAGGTTCCGCCCCTCGACCGGGAGATCGCGCGCCTGCGTCGCGCCGCCCGCGAGGACCACCGCGTCGAAGTCCTTGAGGAGCCGCTGCGCGGGGATGTGCTTGCCGATCTCGGTCTCGGTGACGAAGCGGACGCCCTCGTCCGCGATGAGCTGCACCCGCCGCTCCACCACCGCCTTGTCGAGCTTCATGTTCGGGATGCCGTACATGAGGAGCCCGCCGGCGCGGTCGGCGCGCTCGAACACCGTGACGGTGTGCCCCGCCTTGTTGAGCTGCTGGGCGGCCGCGAGGCCCGCCGGGCCGGAGCCGATGACGGCGACGCGCTTCCCGGTGCGCGCGGCCGGCGGCTGCGGCTTCACCCAGCCCTCGGCGAAGGCGCGCTCGACGATCTCGTGCTCGATGAGCTTGATCGTGACGGGCGGCTCGTTGATGCCGAGCGTGCAGCTCCCCTCGCAGGGCGCCGGGCAGACGCGCCCGGTGAACTCGGGGAAGTTGTTCGTCTTGGCGAGCCGGATGTAAGCCTCCTGCCACTGCCCGCGGTAGACGAGGTCGTTCCACTCCGGGATGAGGTTGTTCACCGGGCACCCGGCCGCCATCCCGGCGATGAGCGTGCCGGTGTGGCAGAAGGGGATCCCGCAGTCCATGCAGCGCGCGCCCTGTTGCCGGAGGGTCTCCTCCGCGTACGGCGGGTGCGCCTCGCTCCAGTCCCCGATCCGCTCGCGCGGCGGCCGCTCGTGCTTCGGCTCCCGCGGGTACTCCATGAATCCAGTCGGCTTTCCCATCGCTGTCTTCCCTAGTTCCCGCCGACGCGCGCCTCGTCGTGCGCGTTCTCCTCGAAGGCCGCCATCTCCGCTTCCTCGGCCGAGAGCCCCTTCTCGCGCATCCTCGCCTGGGCCTCGACGACGCGCCGGTAGTCGTTCGGCAGCACGCGCACGAGCCGCTTCGCCGTGTCCGTCCACCGCTCGAGCAGGCGCCGCGCGTGCGCGCTGCCGGTCCACTCGGCGTGCTTCTCGACGAGCGCCCGCACCGCGGCGAGCTCCTCCTCGTCCTCGATGCGCGCGAGCCCCACCATCTGCCTGTTGCAGCGGCTCCCGAACTGACCGTCCGCGTCGAGGACGTAGGCGACGCCGCCGGACATCCCGGCCGCGAAGTTCCGGCCGGTCGGCCCGAGCACGACGACGCGGCCGCCGGTCATGTACTCGCAGCCGTGATCGCCGACGCCCTCGACCACCGCCTGCAGGCCGGAGTTGCGCACGCAGAAGCGCTCGCCGGCGAGGCCGCGCACGTACGCCTCGCCGCCCGTCGCGCCGTAGAAGGCGACGTTGCCGATGATGATGTTCTCCTCCGGGACGAACGTCGCCTCGCGCGGCGGGTGGACCACGATCTTGCCGCCCGAGATGCCCTTGCCGACGTAGTCGTTCGCGTCGCCCTCGAGGACGAGCGTCATCCCGCGCGGGATGAACGCGCCGAACGACTGGCCCGCCGACCCCTGGAAGTGGAGCTGGATCGTGTCCTCGGGGAGGCCCGCGGCCCCGTGGCGCCGGGTGACCTCGCTGCCCGTCATCGTGCCGACGACCCGCATGGTGTTGCGGATGGGCAGGGTCGCGCGGACGGGCTTCCTCTCCTCGAGCGCGGGGCGCGCGAGGTCGAGGAGCGTCGTCGCGTCGAGCGTCTGCTCGATGCCGTGATCCTGCGGGATCTGGCAGGTGCGCCCGTAGCTGCGGGGCACCGTGGGCTTGAAGAGGATGCGGCTGAAGTCGAGGTTGCGGGCCTTCCAGTGGTCCACCGCGCGGCGCAGCTCGATCCGCTCGGACCGGCCGACCATCTCGTCGATGGTGCGGTAGCCGAGCTCGGCCATGAGCTCGCGCACCTCCTGCGCCACGAAGCGCATGAAGGTGACCACGTGGTCCGGGTCGCCGGTGAACTTGGCGCGCAGCTTCGGGTCCTGCGTCGCGACGCCCACCGGGCAGGTGTTGAGGTGGCAGGCGCGCATCATGATGCAGCCGAGGACGACGAGCGGCGCGGTCGCGAAGCCGAACTCCTCGGCGCCTAGGAGCGCGCCGACGACCACGTCGCGCCCCGTCTTGAGCTGCCCGTCCACCTCCACCACGATGCGGGAGCGGAGGTCGTTCATCACGAGGACCTGGTGCGTCTCGGCGAGGCCGAGCTCCCAGGGGATGCCCGCGTGCTTGATCGAGGTGAGCGGCGAGGCGCCCGTGCCGCCGTCGTGGCCGGAGACGAGCACCACGTCGGCGTGCGCCTTGGCGACGCCCGCGGCGATGGTGCCCACGCCGACCTCGGCCACGAGCTTCACCGAGACGCGCGCGCGGTGGTTCGCGTTCTTGAGGTCGTGGATGAGCTGGGCGAGGTCCTCGATCGAGTAGATGTCGTGGTGCGGCGGCGGCGAGATGAGGCCGACGCCCGGCGTCGCGTGGCGCACCTTGGCGATCCACGGGTAGACCTTCGAGCCGGGCAGCTGGCCGCCCTCGCCCGGCTTCGCGCCCTGGGCCATCTTGATCTGCAGCTCGCGCGCGTTCACGAGGTACTCGCTCGTGACGCCGAACCGGCCCGAGGCGACCTGCTTGATGGCGCTGTTCTTGGAGTCCCCGCCCGGCTCACGCGCGTAGCGGGAAGGATCCTCGCCGCCCTCGCCGGTGTTCGACTTGCCGCCGATGCGGTTCATCGCGACGGCGAGCGCCTCGTGCGCCTCCTTCGAGATCGAGCCGTAGCTCATCGCGCCGGTCTTGAAGCGGCGCATGATCGACTCGACGGGCTCCACCTCGTCGATGGGCACCGGCTTCGGGCCGGGCACGAGGTCCATGAGGCCGCGGAGCGTGTTGAGGTGCCTCGCCTGGTGATCGACGAGCGAGGTGTACTCCTTGAAGAGCGCGTAGCTCTTCGAGCGGCACGCGTACTGGAGCTTGTGCACCGTCTCCGGGTTGAAGAGGTGGTGCTCCCCGTTCGCGCGCCACTTGTACTGGCCGCCCGCGGGGAGGCTCGTGTGGAAGATGGGTCGCTTCGGGGGGAAGCCGCGCTCGTTGCGGAGCCGCGCCTCCTTCGCGACGACGTCGATGCCGACGCCGCCGACGCGGGTGGAGGTCCAGGTGAAGTACTCGTCGATGAAGTCCTGGTTCAGGCCCACCGCCTCGAACACCTGGGCGCCGTGGTAGCTCTGGATGGTGGAGATCCCCATCTTGGAGATCACCTTCACGATCCCCTTGCTCACGGCCTTCACGTACTTCTTCTCGGCCTCCGCGGCCGGGCCGGGGATGAGCCCCAGGTTCACCTGGTCGTGGATGGTCTCGAAGGCGAGGTAGGGGTTCACCGCGGACGCGCCGAAGCCCACGAGCAGCGCGAAGTGGTGCACCTCGCGCGGCTCGCCCGTCTCGAGGACGAGGCCGATGCGCGTGCGGGTGCCCTCGCGGATGAGGTGGTGGTGCACCGCCGAGACGGCGAGGAGCGAGGGGATCGGCGCGTCCTCGGCGTCGTGGCCGCGATCGGAGAGGACGATGAGGTTGTAGCCCTCGGCGATGCACTCCGAGGCCTTGAAGCGCAGGTCCTCGAGCGCCTTGCGCAGCCCCGCGCCGCCGTCCTTGGCGCGGAACAGGATGGGGAGCGTGATGGCGCGGAGGCCCTTCGATCCCGGCCCGCCGTCGAGCGCGCGGATCTTCTCGAGCTCCTCGTTGCGCAGCACGGGGGTCGGCAGGGAGAGCTGCCGGCAGGCGTCGGGACCGGGCTCGAGGAGGTTCCCCTCCGGCCCCACGGCGGTCTCCACCGCCATGATGATCTCCTCGCGGATGGCGTCGACCGGCGGGTTCGTCACCTGCGCGAAGAGCTGCTTGAAGTAGGCGAAGAGCGGCTGCGGCTTCTCCGAGAGCACCGCGAGCGGCGCGTCGTTGCCCATGGAGCCGAGGGGCTCGGTGCCGTCGGTCGCCATCGGCGTGACGATCATCTTCACGTCCTCGGCGGTGTAGCCGAAGACCTCCTGGCGGCGGAGGACCGTCTCGTGATCCGGCTCGATGACGTGCTGCGGCCTCGGCAGCTCGTCGAGGCGCACCGCGAAGCGCTCGATCCACTCGCGGTACGGATGCTGCCTGGCGATCCGCTCCTTCAGCTCGTCGTCCGCGACGATGCGCCCCTCGGAGGTGTCGACGAGGAAGATGCGCCCGGGCTGGAGCCGGCCCTTGCGGAGGACGCGGTCGGGGGGGATGTCGAGGACGCCGACCTCGGACGCCATGACGACGAGGTCGTCCTTCGTCACGTAGTAGCGCGAGGGGCGGAGCCCGTTGCGATCGAGGAGCGCGCCGACGCGGACGCCGTCGGTGAAGGCGATCGACGCCGGCCCGTCCCACGGCTCCATGAGGCAGGAGTGGAACTCGTAGAACGCGCGCTTCGTGGCGCTCATCGACTCGTGCCGGTTCCAGGGCTCCGGCATCATCATCATCATCGCGTGCGGGAGCTCGCGGCCCGAGAGCGTGAGCAGCTCGAGCACGTTGTCGAACATGGCCGAGTCGGAGCCCTCGGTGTCGACCACGGTGAGGACCTTCTGCAGGTCCTCGCCGAGGAGCGACGAGCGCATCATCGACTGGCGCGCGTGCATCCAGTTGATGTTGCCGCGCAGCGTGTTGATCTCGCCGTTGTGCGAGATGTAGCGGTACGGGTGGGCGCGCGACCACGACGGGAAGGTGTTCGTCGAGAAGCGCGAGTGGACCATCGCGATCGCGGTGACGAGCGCGGAGCGCGACAGGTCCGGGTAGAACGCGCGGAGCTGCGGCGCGTTCAGCATGCCCTTGTAGACGACGGTCTTGTGGGACAGGGACGGCACGTAGAAGTGCGTGCGCCCGGGGATCGCGGAGCGCGAGACCTTCTTCTCGACCAGCCGGCGGATGACGTACAGCTTCCGCTCGAAGCTCATCGCGTCGGGGCAGTTCGAGCCGCGGCCGACGAAGATCTGCCGGACGACGGGCTGGCTCGCGCGCGCGGTGGGCCCCAGGGTGGAGTCGTCGGTGGGGACGTCGCGCCAGCCCAGCACCTGCTGGCCCTCCTCGCGCACCACGGCCTCGAAGATCCGCGCGCACTCGGCGCTGCCCGCCGGGTTCGGCGGCAGGAAGACCATGCCCGCGGCGTAGTGGCCCGGCCGCGGCAGGCGGACCCCGAGCGGCTCGCACTCGGCCGCGAGGAACGCGTGGGGGAGCTGGAAGAGGATGCCCGCGCCGTCGCCGGTGTTCTTCTCGGCGCCGACGGCGCCGCGGTGCTCGAGGTTCACGAGCACCTCGAGGGCCTTCGAGAGGATGTCGTGCGAGGGGCGGCCTTTGATGTCGACCACGAAGCCGAAGCCGCAGGCGTCGTGCTCGTGCTGGGGGTCGTAGAGGCCCTGCTTCCCTGGATACCCGGTCTCGATCATTCTCACTTCACCCTTTGCGAAACGCCTTCACGCCGCGGCAACCGCGGCGCCTCCGCTCGATCGGATCTCCGGATCGCGATGCACACCGTGCGCCGCCTCCGCTCCACTCGGGGCGCGGGGAGCGACCGGCGAGCCGTGCGGCTACGGCACGCTGCACGAGCAAGAAAATCGAGTGTCGCCAAGGGGAAGCGTCTCAGTCAATACCGGCCCGCCCCGATCGGCGCACTGCCCGAGATCCGGGCGCGCTGCTGCTCGTTCGACGTGCAGACAGGCGACGGGGCTGCCCGTCGACTGGGCACCCCCGTCGCGCCTGCTCGATCATCGGGCCCGGGCCCGCTGCCAGGGGCGAGCCTGCCCGGCCGCCGGGCAGCGCCGCGCGCTGCCGCCCGCCCGTCCGCCCTACGCCGCTCCGGTGAAGCCGCGAGTCTTCCGGCAGACTACCCGCGGGGCCCGCGGCCCCGGCGCGCCTGCGCGGGCGGCGCCTCCGCGAGGATGCCGCGCTCGCCGTTCGCCGGGTAGCGCGCTGCGACGCGAGGCTCGGCGCCGTCGAGGTTCTCCTGATCGCGCGGGCGAAGGAGCAGCTCGACGGTGGACGTCCCCTCGGGGACGTCCTTGGCGAGGAGGAAGCCCGTCCCGTCGTTGCCCGGGAGCACGGAGCCGAGCGCCTTCGTCTGGCCGCCCTTCGTGCGCGCGGCGACCACGTACTCCTGGCCCTCGGGCGGCGCCGCGAGGCCGTAGAAGTACACGCGCACCGCCTTCTCGGACGGGTGGGCGAAGGCGATCCCGCTCTCCTGCGCCTTCGGGTTCACGCCGTAGAAGAGCGCCGCCGCGGCGCCCGCGGAGCGCTGGAGGCCCTCCTCGGCGCGCGCGTCGGTGAGGAGCTTGTCCCGCTGCTCGACGGTCTTGTGGAGCTCGGCGACCTCCTGCTGCGCCGCCTTCGCCTCGCGCTCCACCGAGCCCGCCTTCGAGACCTGCATGATGCCGTACCCCGCGAGCGCGAAGACGCCGACGATCACGGGGATGATGAAGAGCCAGAGCTTGCCCTCGGAGCCCTTGCTCTCGAGGACGCTGCCAAATTCGATCCGGTCGGAAGCCATTCCCTAAGGTAGGGCCCGGGCTTCGGGGAGGGCGACTCGTCCGGGCGCGACGAGGTCGCTCAGGAGAGCGCTCCTCCGTTCGGCCGCAGGGGCGGGGTGGCGCGGAGCGGCGGTCAGCTGCCGAGCGCGAGGTCGTGCGGCACGCGGCCCGACCGGTACTCCTTCAGCCGGTACTGGATCTTGCGGATCGAGACGCCGAGGATCTCCGCCGCGCGCGCGGTGGAGCCGCCCACCTGCTCGAGCGTGCGGAGGATCGCCTCCCGCTCGATCTCGAACAGCGACGCGCCGGGGATGAGCGCGATGGCGCCGGCCTCGTCGACGCGGCCCCCCTGGAGCACCGGGGAGAGGTCCTCGGCGGCGATCTCCGTGCCCTGCGTCCGCGAGAGCGCGCGCTCCACCACCGAGGCGAGCTCGCGCACGTTGCCCGGCCAGTCGTAGCCGAAGAGCGCGGACAGCGCGCCGGGCGTCAGCCCGGTGATCCGCCTGCCCGCCGCGAAGGAGGAGGTCTCGAGGAAGTGCTGCACGAGCGCGGGGATGTCGCTCTTGCGCGCGCGGAGCGGCGGCAGCGCCAGGGACACGACGTTCAGCCGGTAGTAGAGGTCGTCGCGGAAGCTGCCCGCCCGGATCTCCTCCGCGAGGTCGTGCTGCGTCCCGGCGACGAGCCGGACGTCCACGTGGATCGTCGTGCGCCCGCCGACGCGCTCGAGCTCGCCCTGCTGGAGCACGCGCAGGAGCTTCACCTGGAGCGCGGCGGGGAGCCGGCCGACCTCATCGAGGTAGAGGGTCCCGCCGTCGGCGTCCTCGAGCCGGCCGGGGCGCCGCTCGTCGGCGTCGCCGAACGCGCCGGCCTCGTGGCCGAACAGGTCCGCCTCGAGCAGCGCCTCGGAGCGCGCCGCGCAGTTGACGCGCACGAACGGCCGCTCGCGGCGCGGAGACCACTCGTGGAGCGCCTGCGCGACCTGCGCCTTCCCCGAGCCCACCTCGCCCTGCACGAGGACGGCGGCCTTGGTCGGCGCGACGCGGCGGAGCACCTCGACGAGCGCGGTCAGCTCGGGGGCGGAGCCGACGATCGAGGCGCGCGCACGGGCGCGCTCGCGGAGCGCCGCGCGGTCCCGGCGCAGGCGCCGCCGCTCGAGCGCCTTCTCGATCACGATCACCGTCTGCGTCGGATCGAGCGGTCGGACGAGGTAGCTGTCGGCGCCGGCGCGCATCGCCGCGACCGCGGCGTCGAGCCGGTCGAGCGGCGTGGAGACGACGACCGACGCGTCCGAGCGGGAGGCGCGCAGGCGGCCGACCATCGCGGCGCCGTCGCAGCCGGGCAGCGTCGCGTCGGTCAGGACCGCACCCGGACCGAAGGTGGGGACGAGCGCAAGCGCGCCCTCCGCGGTCGACGCCTCGACGGCGTCGAACCCGCGCTCGAACAGGGCGGCACGGAGCGACGCCCCCTCGAGCGGGTTGGCGTCGATGACGAGAATGCGATCGCGAGGCATGAAACCGGTCGAACGCCGTAGCAAGCTCCGTACCCGGGTTTTGCGGGTTTTTTCGTGCAGGAATTGCGGGGACGCGGGGCGCGCTCCCGGCGCCGCGCGAGGGCTCGCCCGTCTTCAACCTCGCGCCACCGCTCACGAATCCACTCGGCGTCGCCCCTCGGATCCGCCCGCTCGGGCGCCGCGCCGCGGCGCACGCCGGGCGGGGGATCACCCGGGCCCGGGAGGTCACCTGCCTCCGCGTCCGGCATCCGCTACGAAGCACCGATGGACCGGACCTGGGCGAGCGGGCGGATCACGGTGGTGCAAGGCGACATCACGCAGCTCGCGGTGGACGCGATCGTGAACGCGGCCAACGCGTCGCTCCTCGGCGGCGGCGGCGTGGACGGCGCGATCCACCGGGCGGCGGGCCCCGGCCTCCTCGAGGAGTGCCGCGCGCTCGGCGGCGCGCGCACCGGCGAGGCGAAGCTCACCGGCGGCCACCGACTTCGGGCGCGCCACGTCATCCACGCGGTCGGGCCGGTGTGGACGGGCGGCGGCGCGGGCGAGGACGCGCTCCTCGCCCGGTGCTACCGCGAGTCGATGCGGCTCGCGGCCGAGCACGGGGTGCGCTCGATCGCGTTCCCGGCCATCTCCACCGGCGCGTACGGCTTCCCGCTCGAGCGCGCCACGCGGATCGCGGTGGCGGAGGTCGTGGCCGCGCTCGCCGCGCCGCTGCCGGAGCGGGTGGTGTTCTGCTGCTTCTCCGCGGCCGACCGCGAGGTGTACGAGCGGGTCCTGGCCGCGGCCGGGACCTGACCCGTGATTCACCCTTCGTGACAGCCCCCTGGTCGGAGATCAATGCGTCCGCGAGGTCGGCGGCGGGGCGTAGTCGGGCGCGGGCAGGGCGCCCTCGCTGCCGGGCGGCTTCGAGAGCGGGTAGCGCGTCGCGTAGTCGCTGAGCGTGAGCCCCACGAGGAGGGCCACGAACACGAGCGAGGTGACGAACACGAGCCGGTTCGCGCCCTGCTGGTCGTACAGGTGCATGAAGAACAGCGCCACGAGCGCCCCCTTCGCGATCGCGATGGCGAGGGCGACGAGGACGTGGAGCGGGCCGGGCAGGTGCACCTTGGCGAGGGCCCAGGTGGAGACGGTGAGGACGAGGAGCACGATCCACACCGCCACGTACCGGCTCACGTGCGAGTGGTGCGGGGCGCCGTGGTGCTCGACGGTCGAGGCGTTGCCGTGGGCGGCCATGAGCGGCTCCTAGACGAGGTAGATGAGCGGGAAGACGAAGATCCAGATGAGGTCGACGAGGTGCCAGTACAGCGCCCCGAGCTCCACGGGCACGTGGTACTCGGCGGCGTAGGCGCCCCGGCCGGCCCGCCAGCCGATCACCGCGAGCACGGTCATGCCGATCACGACGTGGATCGCGTGCAGCCCGGTGATGAGGAAGTAGAGCGCGAAGAAGATCGGGCCGCCCGGCCCCTGCACCGCGTCGCTCGCGTAGTAGCGTCCCGGCAGCTCGCCGGCGTGGAAGTGGTGCGTGTACTCGACCGCCTTGAGGCCGAGGAACGCGAGCGCGAGCAGGATCGAGAGGCCGAACAGGAGGCGCGTGCCTCGCCCGTCGCCGCGCGTCGCCCGCTCGAGCCCCATCGCGACGGTGAACGAGCTCGTGACGAGCACGAGCGTGTTCACGAAGCCGATCCAGGTCTCGAGGCCGCGGCTCGCCTCGCGGAAGGCCTCCGGGTACAGGTACCGGTACACCCCGTACCCGGCGAACAGGGCCGTGAACAGCAGCACCTCCGTGGCGAGGAACAGCCACATGCCGAGCCGCGCGGCGTAGGTCTGCTTCTCGAGGCTCTCGAAGTGGTGCGCGAGGTAGGTCGTGTTAGCTGGCATGCTTCGGCTCGGGCGTCGCGGCCGGCGGAGTCTCGACGCCGGGCAGGTCGTACTCGTGCGGGCCGTGCGTGTAGACCGGCGTCGTCTCGTAGTTCTCCGGCGGCGGCGGCGAAGGGGTGTTCCACTCGAAGCCCCGCGAGTTCCACGGGTTCGCGCCGGCCACCGGGCCCCACTTCAGCGCGACGAGCGTGTAGACGAGCACGATGACGAGCCCCATCGCGAGCACGGACGCGCCCGCCGTCGAGGCGACGTTCAGGGGCCAGAACTTCTCCGGGTAGGAGAAGTAGCGCCGCGGCATCCCCTCGTTGCCGAGCAGGAACTGCGGGATGAAGGTGAAGTTGAACCCGAGGATGATCATGACCGCGGCGACGAGGCCCCAGCCCTCGGGCAGGCGCTTCCCCGCGATCTTCGGGAACCAGTAGTGGAGCGCCGCCAGGAACGCCATGAGCGTCGCGCCGACCATGATGAAGTGGAAGTGCGCGACGATGAAGTAGGTGTCGTGCCAGTGGACGTCGAGCGACACCGTGGCGAGCGCGATGCCCGTCATGCCCCCGAACACCAGGAAGAACAGGAAGCCGACGAAGTAGGCGAACGGCGTGGCGAACAGGATCGACCCCTTGTACAGGGTCGCCGTCCAGTTGAAGACCTTGATGGCCGTGAAGATGCCCACGAACATCGAGAGCACCCCGAACACGCCGCCGTTGAAGGCGGACTGCCCGGACACGAACATGTGGTGGCCCCAGGTGAAGAAGCCGACGAAGGCGATGCCGAGCGAGGAGTAGGCGACGGCCTTGTAGCCGAAGATGTTCTTGCGCGAGAAGGCGCAGACCACCTCGGAGATCACGGCCATGGCGGGCAGCACCATGATGTAGACGGCGGGGTGCGAGTAGAACCAGAAGAAGTGCTGGAAGAGCACCGGGTCGCCGCCGCGCGCCGGATCGAAGATGCCCCAGCCGAACGCGTGCTCCACGGCCACCAGCAGGAGCGACATGCCCAGCACCGGCGTGGCGAGGATCTGGATCACCGAGGTCGCGTAGATCGACCACACGAACAGCGGCAGGCGCGTCCAGGTCAGGCCGGGCGCCCGCATGGTGTGCGTGGTGACGATGAAGTTGAGGCCGGTGAGGATCGACGAGAAGCCCAGGATGAACGCGCCGAGGAGCACCGGCACGACCTTGGTGATCGTGGTGGTGGAGTACGGCGTGTAGAACGTCCAGCCGGTGTCCGCCCCGCCCTGCACCATCCCGAAGAGCGCGATCACCGCGCCGGCGAGGTACACGTAGAAGCTGAGCAGGTTTAGCCTCGGGAACGCCACGTCCTTCGCGCCGATCATGAGCGGCACGAGGAAGTTCCCGAAGCCGCTCGGGATGGCGGGGATCATGAAGAGGAAGATCATGACCACGCCGTGGAGCGTGAACATGCGGTTGTAGGTCTGCGCGCTCATGATCGTCGGGCCGGGCGTGAGCAGCTCGATCCGGATGAGGAGCGCGAAGATCCCGCCGATCGCGAACGCGATCGTGGTGGCGACGAGGAACATCACCCCGATCCGCTTGTGATCCTGGGTGAGCAGCCAGGACCTGAGGCCGGTCTCGGGCGAGTTCAGGTAGTTCCGGGGGTTCCACACCGGGACTTCACTGCGGGCGAGGGATGGATTCATAGACCGGGCCTTCCGACGGACCGGAGCGGACCGCCTGCGTCTTGAGGGTCTTGATGTACTCGACGACCGCCGCGACCTCGGGCGGAGAGAGCTTGCCCTGGTAGGTGGGCATCACGTTCTGGTAGCCGGCGACGATGTCCGCCGCGGGGTCCATCATCGATTTCGTGAGGTAGCCCTCGTCCGCGACGACGCTCTTGCCGTCCTTGAGCTTCTCCTGGCGGAGGTAGAGGTCCACCCAGGTCGGGCCGATGTGCCGCGTGCCGTCCACGCTGTGGCACTTCATGCACCCCTGCTCCGAGGCGATCCGGCGCCCCTCCTCGGCGACGTTGGCGGCGGGCAGCGCCCGCTCCCCCGACGGCCCCGCGTCCTGGGCGACGGCGTTCGCCCCCCGGCGCTGCTCCGCGATCCAGGTGTCGAACTCCTCCTGCGGCATGACGACGAGCTCGCCGAGCATGGCGGAGTGGCCCAGGCCGCAGTACTCGGCGCAGAAGATCTCGTAGCGCCCGGGCTTCTCCGCCTTGAACCACGACTGCGTGTAGCGGCCCGGGAGCGCGTCCATCTTCACCCGCAGCGCGGGGACGTAGAACGAGTGGATCACGTCACGCGAGGTGATGAGGAGCCGCACCGGGCGCCCCACCGGGACGCGCAGCGTGTCGATCGCGTTCGGCCCGCCCGGATAGGCGAACTTCCACATCCACTTCTTGCCCTGGACGTAGACGTCCATCGCGTCCTTGGGCGGGAGCGACAGCTTCGCGTACTGCGGGAAGCCGATCGCGAACCACACGAGGAACAGACCGAGCGGCAGGCCCACGAAGACGACCTCGTGGATCGTGCGCGGGGCGACGTGCGGGGTGAGATCGGTGTCCGCGCGGCGGCGGTACCGGACGAAGAAGAAGATCGCGGTCGCGAACACGCCCGCGGCGGCGATCATCGTGGTGATGATGATGAAGTAGTGGAGCCCGTCGACCTGGCGCGCGTAGTCCGACGCCTGCTCGGGGAGGAACAGCATCCTGCGGAGGAGCTCGTTCATGCCGTGCGCCTCGCCTTGCCCCGGCGCTCGCGCCAGACGAGGCCGCCGATGAGGCCCGACAGCGCGAGGAGCACCGCGAGGCCCCCCGCGCGCACGAAGCCCCACGCGTACGGCTCGTACTTCCGCGACGCGGGGTCGTAGCGGTAACAGGTGAGGAGGAACTTGTCGAAGCTGGTGCCGACCTTCCCGTCCGCCGCCTCCACGACGGCGAGCCGGAAGTCCTTCGCCGGATACTCGATGCCGTACAGGTAGCGCGAGACGGTGCCGTCCGGCCCGAGCACGAAGACCGCGGCGATGTGCGCCCACTCCTTCGTCTGCGGGTCGTACTTGTAGCGGAAGCCCACCGCCTCGGCGAGCTGGCGGGAGGCGGCCTCGGTGCCGACGAGGAAGGGCCACACCGGCTCGGACTCCGCGCGCCCCAGGGACTGGAGGTAGCCGCGGCGCCGCTCCGCCGCCTGCGCCGGCTTCTCCTTCGGGTCGAACGACACCGTCACCGCCTCGTAGTCCTTGCCGAGCACGAGCCCGTTCTCGCGCATGGTCTTGGCCATCCCGGAGAGGATGAGCCCGCAGAGCATGGGGCAGTCGTAGTAGACGAGCGTGAGCACCACGGGGCGGTGGCCCCGGAACGCGTCGCCGAGCCGGAAGGGGCGGCCGTTCCCGTCGGTGAGCTCGAGGTCGAGCGGCACGCGGTTCCCGAGCCGCTCGTCGACGCCGACCTCCTCCAGGATCGCGGGGGGCTGGTCGGTCGGCGGACCCTTCGGGTCCGGGCGATTCCAGAACTGCGCCGCGGCGGGGCTCGGCCTCGAGGCGAGCGTGGCCAGCGCGGCGAGCGCGGCGAGCCGGGCGGTGCGCCGGATCATGGCTGCCCTCCCGGCGGCGGCGCCTCGCCCTTCGGCGCCTGCGCGGGCCGGACGCCCTTCGCGACGAGGTCCATCGCGCGGTCGATGGGGATGTGCACCACTCCGCCGTCGCGGTCGACCCAGCCGTACGACCCGAGCTTCTCGAGCCGCCGGGCCCGATCGCGCGTGCCGCGCACCGCGACGTCGAAGATCTGCTGCTCGACCATCCCGATCTTCGACTGGCCGAGCTCGGCGGGGATCGTGGGGGGCGGCTGCTCGCTCTGGCGCAGGCGCAGGTAGCTCACCGCCGCGAGCGAGGCGAAGAAGAAGACGACGAGCGCGCCGACGCCGACCGCGACCACCTTGCCGCTCGAGATCCGGTCCTCCTCCGACCGGACCCCGTGGCCGTGACCGCCCTCGTGCGCGTGGGCGTGCGTGGGATCGATGTGCGGATCGTTCATTGCGGCAGGTACCTCAGCGAGTCCTCGAGGTAGGGGTCGCGCACCGGCACCGGGGAGGCGCCGCGCAGGCGGAAGAGCGTGAACGCGACCGCCGCGCCGCCGACCCCCACGAACGCCGCGAGGTCCCAGAGCGACGGCCGCGGGCCGGCGGGGTCGAGGTGCGGCATGACGAGCCAGTAGAGGTCGACCCAGTGCACGAGGAGCAGCCAGCCCGCCACGAGCGAGAGCGCCCGGGGGGTCCGCTTCAGGTCGCGCGAGAGGAGCAGGAAGAACGGGACGACGAAGTGGAACAGCGCGAGGAAGATCCCCACCCACTTCCACCCGCCGTCGATGCGGAGGATGTACCAGGGCACCTCCTCCGGGACGTTCGCGATCCAGATGAGCATGAACTGCGAGAAGGCCACGTAGGCCCAGAAGGCGGTGAAGGCGAGCAGGAACTTCCCGAGCGAGTGGAAGTGCTCGAGGCTCATGTGGTGCCCGAACGCGGTCGGATCGGGCCGCGAGAGCGTGGCGGCGATGATCGTGACCGCGAAGGCCGCCATGAAGCTGCCGGCGAACCAGTACACGCCGAAGATCGTCGAGAAGAAGCGCGGGTCGAGCGACATCATCCAGTCGAACGACGCGAAGGTGAGCGTCAGCGCGAGGAACGGGAGCGAGCCCGCGCCGAGGCGGCGCTGCCACCGCGTGAGCGTCGCGCCCCCGGCGCTGTCCTGGCGGATCGACCAGCTCCGCAGCAGGTGCGCGACGACGATCCAGAACACGAAGTAGACGGCGGCGCGCCCGAGGAAGAAGCCCGCGTTCAGGTAGGGGAGCTTGTGGTGGACGGCGTGCGCCATCTCCGGCGCCAGCGTCTCCGGCGGCGCCATCCACACGAAGAGGTGCTTCATCCCGAGCGCGATGGGGACGAACAGCACGGCGAAGAGCGGCAGCGCGGCGGGCACGGTCTCGACGAAGCGCCGCAGCACCACCGGCCAGCGCGCGTTCGACGCGTGGAACGCGCCGAGCAGGATGAGCGCGCCGAGCGCGATGCCGAGCCAGTAGACGAACGCGACGAGGTACGCGAAGAGCGCGCGGCGCGGGTCCACGAGGCCGCCCACCGCGGTGAGCGCCAGGCCCGCGACGGCGGCGACGAGGGCGGGGGCCATGAGGCGCCGGCCGCCCTGGTACGGGGTGAGCGTCATCGCCCCTCCTTCTCGAGGCGCTCGCGCGCCTCCGGCGGGACCTGCTCCATGGCGGCGTGCTGGGAGAGCTGGAGGGCGCGCACGTAGGCGACGACCGCCCACCGGTCCTGCACCGAGAGCTCCGCGGCGTACGAGGGCATGAGGCCGAACCCCTCCGAGATGACCTGGTAGATGTAGCCGTCCGCGAGGTCGCGGAACTGGTGCAGCGAGGGCGGCTTCCTGAGCGACATGTTGAGCGCGACCTGGCTCTCGCCGTCGCCGAGCACGCCGTGGCAGGTCGCGCAGATCACGTCGAACCGGGCCCGGCCGCGCGCGAGCTGCTCGGCCGTGGCCGCGACGGGCGACACCGCGAGCGGCCGGCCGTCGGGGCCCCGGCCGGTCGCGACCGCGGGCTCGATCGGCGCCCGGTGCGGCACGGTGCCGGGCGGCGGGGTGCGCATGGCGAGGCCGTCCGGGTAGTACTTGCTCGCCTTGTAGGCCTTCACCTTGGGCTGATCCCACATCGGATCGAGCCGCGGGCAGGCGGCGAGCAGGAGGAGCAGGGGGGCGGCGAGGCGCGCGGTCTTCATCTCACTTCGCCTCCGGCACGATCGACACGTTGCGCGCCCCGAACCGGCGCAGCTCCTGCGCGACGGGCTCGGCGTCCTTCCCCTCCACCTCCGCCGAGAGCCACAGGCCGTCGATGGACGCGGAGCGGAACGCCTCCACCTCGAACACCGGGTGGTGCGTGCGCGGGAAGCCGAAGTAGCCGGCGAGGAGGCCGACGAAGATGGCGAGGGAGGCGAAGAGGACGCCGAGCTCGAAGGTGACCGGGATGAACGCGGGCGCGCTGTGCGGCGGGCGGTTGCCCACGTTGAGCGGCCAGTCGTGACCGACCGTGTACCACTGCAGCAGGTAGCCCGTGATGGCGCCGGCGAGGCCGCCCACGAGGGCGACGATCGGCACGGTGGAGCGCTTCAGGCCGAGGGCGTGATCCGCCTCGTGGAGCGGGTACGGAGAGTGGATGTCGAGGCTCTCGTGCCCGTGGGCGCGGAGCGCGCGGGCGGCGTCGTAGAGCGGCTGCTCGCGCTCGAACTCACCGAGGACGTAGGCCTTCATCCTTCCTCCTCCGAGCCGGGGTGGGCGTTGTCGCCGTAGTGCTCGAGCTCGCGGCGGAGCTCCTTCACCTCGAAGAGCGGGATGGCGGGCAGGAACCGGAGGAACAGCAGGAACAGCACGCCGAACATGCAGATGGAGCCGAGGAAGAGGCCCCAGTCCACCCAGGTCGGGTAATACATGCCCCACGACGAGGGGATGAAGTCGCGGTGGAGCGACACGGCGATGATGACGAACCGCTCCGCCCACATGCCGACGTTGACGAGGATGGCGACGAGGAAGAGCACGTACTCGTTCCGCCGCATCGACGGGAACCAGAGGATCTGCGGGGCGACCACGTTGCAGAACATCTGCGCGATGAAGATGCCCCTGTACGGCCCCTGGAACCGGTTCAGGAAGGCGAAGGCCTCGGACGCGCTGCCCGAGTACCAGGCCATGAACCACTCCATCATGTAGCCGTAGAACACCATGAGGCCGGTCGCGAGGATCACCTTCGCCATGTTGTCGAGGTGACGCTCGGTGACGACGTGCTGGTACCCGAGCAGCCGCCGCGCCGGGATCATGAGCGTCAGCACCATCGCGAAGCCGCTGAAGATGGCGCCGGCCACGAAGTAGGGCGGGAAGATGGTGGTGTGCCAGCCCGGCAGCTGCGAGATGGCGAAGTCGAAGGACACGATGGTGTGGACGGAGACGACGAGCGGCGTGGAGAGCCCGGCGAGGAGCAGGTAGCCGATGCGGTAGTGCCGCCAGTGGCGCGCCGAGCCGCGCCAGCCGAAGCTCATGATCCCGTAGACGATGCGGCGCCCGCGGGTCTTCGCGGCGTCGCGCAGGGTCGCGAGATCGGGGATGAGGCCGAGGTACCAGAAGAGGAACGAGACCGTCGCGTAGGTCGAGATCGCGAACACGTCCCAGGGCAGCGCGCTCTTGAAGTTCGGCCAGATCAGGTTCGTGGACGGGTACGGGATGAGCCACCAGAAGAGCCACGGCCGCCCGAGGTGGATGACCGGGTAGACGCCCGCCATCGCCACCGCGAAGAGCGTCATCGCCTCCGCGAAGCGGTTGATGGAGGTGCGCCACTTCTGCTGGAACAGGAGGAGGATCGCGCTGATGAGCGTGCCGGCGTGGCCGATGCCGATCCACCAGACGAAGTTCGTGATGTCGAACGCCCAGGCGACGGGGATGTTGTTGCCCCAGGCGCCGATGCCCACGAACAGGGTCGTGACGAGCGACAGGGTCCAGAACCCGACCCCGCCGAGGAGCGCGAAGAGGAGCAGCAGCCAGCCCTTGCGCGTCGGGCCGAGGACGGGGGAGAGGAGGCTCTCGGTCAACGCCCGATCGTCCGGGCGGCCCACGAGGACCGGCGCGCCCTCGAGCGCGTGGGCGTCTTGGATCGTCTTCTCGGCGGTGCTCATGCGAGCTCGGGGTTGGGGTTGCGGAGCTTGACGAGGTAGGCGGTGCGCGGCCGGGTGCCCAGCTCGTGGAGCAGGTCGTACCGGCGCGCGTCGGCGTGCTTGCGCGACACGCGCGAGCGCGCGTCGTTGAGGTTGCCGAACACGATCGCCTCCGAGGGGCAGGCCTGGGCGCAGGCCGGCACGACCTCGTCCGGCCCGATCTTCCGCCCGCCCACGCGCGCGTCGATGCGCGCCCGCTGGATGCGCTGGGTGCAGTAGGTGCACTTCTCCATGACGCCGCGGGCCCGCACGGTGACGTCCGGGTTCATCAGCATCTGGAGCGTCGGCGCCATGTCCCCGTGGTAGTCGAGGAAGTTGAAGCGGCGCACCTTGTACGGACAGTTGTTCGAGCAGTACCGCGTGCCGACGCAGCGGTTGTAGACCATCTCGTTCAGGCCCTCGTCCGAGTGGACGGTGGCGTTCACGGGGCAGACGTACTCGCAGGGCGCCATCTCGCAGTGCACGCACGCGAGCGGCTGCGTGACCGACTGTGGATCCTCCGCCGGCCCCTCGAAGTAGCGATCGACCCGGATCCAGTGCATCTCGCGGCTGCGGAGCACCTGCTCCTTGCCGACCACCGGGATGTTGTTCTCGGCCTGGCACGCCGCCGTGCACGCCGAGCAGCCGATGCACTTCGACAGGTCGATCGCCATCCCCCAGCGGTAGTCCTTCTCCGAGTAGTCGACCGGCTGGAGGATGGTCGGCGCCTCGCCGCGGTGCTCGTCGAGCTCGGCCTTCGCGCGGGGGAGCTCCTCGTGATCGAGCGCGAGCGCGATGGCGCGGCCCTCCATCGAGAAGTGACCCTGCGTGATGGCGAGCTCGGTCGTCTTGCCGGTCTTCTTCAGCGTGGCGCCGCCGGCGTACCAGGGGGCGTCGCTCGTGCGGAGCGCGTAGGCGTCGAAGCCCGCGCCCTGGCCGACCGCCCCGGCGACCCGCTGGCCGTAGCCGAGCGCGACCGTGACCGCGTCGTCGGCGTGGCCGGGGACGACGAGCACCGGCGCGACCACCGCGCGGCCGCCGCGGGCGAGCTCGACGAGCTCGCCCGACTCGAGCCCGAGCCGCCTGGCGGTCGCGGGCGAGAGGTGGGCGGCGTTCTCCCAGGTGAGCTTGGTGATGGGATCCGGCAGCTCCTGCAGCCAGGCGTTCTCGAGGAAGCGGCCGTCCCAGACCTTGTAGTCGGGCGCGAAGCCGAGCTCGATGCCGCCCGCGGGGGCGGGGAGCTTCCCGAGCGCGTCCGCGACGCGGGCGGGGTCGACCTTCGCGTCCTCCGGGCGGCCGGCGCTCTCCGTGAGGAGGCCGGCCGCGAGCCACTCGTCCCAGGTCCTGTCGAAGGGATCCGGCGGGCGGGGCCGGTTGGTGTCGGCCGGGTTCGAGGCGGCGGCGGGGCCGGAGAGCGGCAGCGGGGCCGGCGGCGCCCCGGAGCGGCTGCGCCAGCCGTCGCGCACGAGGCGCCAGGCGCCGCGCTCGCCCTCGCCGAGGAACGCGGCGAAGAGGTCCACCTCGGTCGTGCTCTCGTGGAGCGGCGAGATGAGCGGCTGCACGACCGTGACGGTGCCGTCCCGCGAGCGGAGATCGCCCCAGGACTCGAGCGGGTGGCTCGCCGCGAGCCGCCAGCTCGCCGCCCGCACCGTCTCGTCGTCGCGGAGCGCGAGGACCATCGAGTTCTTCACCTTGCCGAACACCTTGCGCAGCTCGAGGTCGGCGGGCGCGGTGTGGAGCGGGTTCCAGGCGGTCACGACGAGCGTGTCGACCTTGCCGGCCTGCACCTCGGCGGCGAGCGCGCGGAGCGCATCCGGGCCGGCCTGGGGATCGACCAGCACGGGCGCGCGCCAGCGCACGACGGGCCCGACGTTCCCGAGCGCCTCGTTCATCGCGGCGGCGAGCGCGTGGACCGCCGGCGGCTGCCGCGCACCCGCGACGATGAGCGAGCGCCCGCGGGCGCCGGCGAGATCCTTCGCGACGGCCCTGGCGGCCCGGGCATGCTCGCCCTCGGCGCGCGCGCCGAGCGGCGCGAGTCCCGCCACGCCCGCCTGGGCGAGCTCCGCGGCGACCGCCCGCGCGAACGCCGCGACCTCGGCGCCGCGCATGCGGAACCGGTGGTCGGCCATGCCCCCCGTCACCGAGAAGCGCGGCTCGGCCACGTAGAGCCGGTTCATGCGCTCGCCCTCGCGGCGCGAGGCGAACTCGCGCGCGCTGCGCAGGTGCTCGCCCTCGGTGGCGAGGAAGTCGGAGTCGAGCGACAGGATCACGTCCGCCTTCGCGACCTCGAAGGTGGCGTCGAGCGGGCGGCCGAGCGCGATGGCGGCGCCGGCGCGCTGCGCCGCGTCCCCGCCCGCCGGCGCCCACGTGTCGAAGCGCGCCTTCGGGAAGCGCTCGAGGAGCCGGCGGCGCAGGTCGGCGACGGTCGGCGAGCTCGTCGGGGCGACGAGGAAGCGCAGCCGCGCACCGCCGTCCTTGTCGTGCTCGCGGGCGAGCGCCGCGATCTCCTGGAGGACCGCCGACCACGCGAGCGCGCGGCCGCCGCGCGTGAACCCCGCGAGGCGCGCCGGATCGTAGAGGTCGAGCACCATCGCCTGGGTGATTGCGTCGGTGCCGCCGAGGCTCGCCGGGTGCAGGCGGTTCCCCTCGACCTTGACCGGCCGGCCCTCGAACGCCTGCACGACGAGCCCGACGGCGTAGCCCTCGTCGCTCCGCGCCGTCGCGTAGCCCACGGGGACGCTCGGCGTCACCGCCTCCGGCTTGCGCACGTAGGGCACGAGCTTCTCGCGCGGCGGCTTGCAGGCGAGGCCGGCGAACGCCGCGGAGGCGCCGAGGATCTGGAGGAAGCCGCGCCGGGAGAACCCCGCGGGCGTCTCGGCGGCGCCCTCCGGGAACTCGCCGGGCTCGGCGTCCGCTCGCCCCGCGAGCTCGTCGATGCTCTTCCAGCGGCGCGTCTCGAGCGCCGTCTTCTGACCGTAGATGGGAAGCCCTAGCGATGGCATGTGTAGCAGCTCGTGCGGGGTTTCACGTCGTACTTCTTCGCCAGCTCTTTCCCGAGCGCGACGGGGTCGCCTTCCGGCTGCCACGTCATGTTCGTGACCTCCTCGAGCGGGCGGAGACGCGGGGTGGGGTTCCGGTGACAGTCGAGGCACCAGCCCATCGTGAGTGGAGCGACCTGCTCGATCGCCGGCATCAGGTCGACGCGTCCGTGGCACTCGACGCAGCCGACCCCCTTGTTCACGTGGATGGCGTGGTTGAAGTAGACGAAGCCCGGGAGGCGGTGGACCCGCACCCATTCGATCGGCTTGTTGGCGAACCAGCTCGAGCGCACCAGGTCGAGCAGCGGGCTCTTGTTCCAGACCTGCGAGTGGCAGTTGAGGCAGAGCTCGGTGGGCGGGATGCCCGCGCTGGCGGCCTTGTCGACGGTCGTGTGGCAGTAGCGGCAGTCGATGAGGTCGTCCTGCACGTGGTGGCGGTGGTCGAACTGCACCGGCTGGCCCACCTGCTCCGCCTGCCCGGTGCCCGCCGGGATGCGGGCGAACACCATCAACGCGCCCACCGTCCCGGCCGCACCGGCGAAGAGGATCGCGATGACGATGCGGAAGATGCCGTTGGATCTGGGAGAAAAGAGTGCGCTCATCGCATGGCGCGCGGGCCCCTTGGACGTCGTGCAGGTACGACCGGGCCCGCGCTGGGGCGTAAATTGTCTTGGATCAAATATCGACGGAAGGTCTCGGAAGGGGCGAGGGGCTCGGGTTCTTGCCCGGTCGCAAGCCCGCGCGGGACGCGCCGCACCCGCCGGTGCGCGGGCCGTTCCGTGCGGGAGGGACGACGCCCGCTGCCGCCGCCGCGGCGGGCTGCAGGGAGCGGACGGAGGCCGCAGCGACGACGCGGTGCTTGTTCCATCGACCGCTCCGAGTTACGACCCACCCCTCATGGACCCCAAGGACACCGAGCTGCTCGAGCGCGCCCGCGAGGGCGACCGCCGGGCGCTGGAGGCGCTCCTGTCACGGCATCAACGGAGCGTGTATCGCTTCGGGCTGAAGATGTGCCGTGACGAGGAGGACGCAAAGGACGTCTTGCAGGAGACCCTCCTTGCGGTCGCACGAAACGTGAAGGACTTCCGCGGCGCGTCCTCCGTCTCGACCTGGCTCTATACGATCGCGCGGAGCTTCTGCATCAAGAAGCGGCGGCGCTCGAAGTTCGCGCCGGAGCAGGAGGAGTCGCTCGAGGCGCGCGTCTCCGGGGAGGCGGCGCGCCAGGTGGTGGACCCGACGCGCCCGCCCGACGACGCGCTCGCGGGCCGGCAGATCGAGGCCGCGCTCGAGCAGGCCATCGCCGCGCTCGACCCCATGTACCGTGAGGTCCTCGTGCTCCGCGACGTCGAGGGGCTCACCGCCCCCGAGGTCGCCGAGGTCATGGGGCTCAGCGTGGAGGCGGTGAAGAGCCGCCTGCACCGCGCGCGGGTCGCGGTGCGCGAGGCCGTCGCGCCGCTGCTCGGGATCCCCGGCGCCGCCGCCCCGCCCGCCGCGGCAGGCAGGGCCGCCCCCGGCGAGCCCGCCGCGGAGCCCTGCCCGGACATCGTGGAGCTCTTCTCGAAGCACCTCGAGGGCGAGATCAGCGCCACGCTCTGCGCCGACATGGAGCGCCACCTCGCCCGCTGCCCGAGCTGCGACGCGCGCTGCCAGTCGCTCCAGCGGACGCTCGCGCTCTGCAAGGCCGCGCCGCACCCGGAGGTCCCCGCGGCCGTGCAGGCGTCCGTCCGGTCGGCGCTCGAGGAGTTTCTCTCGCTGCAGCGCCCGTGATCCGCCGCGTCCGGGGCGCGGCGGATGCGCTCGCGGACCCTGCGGTTTGCCGCCCTCCCCTCCTCACCCCATCTTTGGGGTCGGGAGGTGAGGGGATGCTCGACAAGGGGACACTCTTCGCGGCGGCGCTCGCCGTCGCGAGCCCGGCGCTCGCTCAGTCCGGGACGACGTACCAGCAGCCGTACACGCCGCCGCAGCAGCAGACGCAGCCGCAGCAGCCGCCGGCGCAGCAGCCGGCCCCGCCGCCCGCCCAGCAACCCGCGACCGGCGGAACCGCGGCGCCGGGGGGCGCCTCGCAGCAGGTGGTGGTGAACCCGCCGAGCGGGCAGTCGGGCGGGACGACCACCACGGTGACGCCGCCCCCGCCGCCGACCTCGACGACGGTGGTGACGCCGCCGGCCTCGCAGCCCGCGACCGAGGTCATCGTGGAGCGGCGCGAGCGGCCGAACCCGATGGCCACGGTCGCCACCGACGCGGCCTACGGCGGCGTCGCAGGCCTCCTCGTCGGCACGGGCGTGTCGCTCGTGAACGAGTGGGACAACTGGCAGCGCGACATGATGATCGGCGCGGGCGTGGGGCTGCTCGTCGGCGCGGCGGTGGGCGCCGTCCACGCGACGTACGACGCGCGCGAGGCGGACCGGCGCGAGCGGCGCGTCGCCGTGCGCGACGGCCTCGGCTCGACCGATCGCGACCCGGTCCTCGAGGCGCCGACCTACGTCGGCTGGGCGGGTCACTTCTAGGCGATAGCGAAGTAGGTGCCGGGGGGACGCGCGTAGGCGTCCCCCCGGCACGGCTGTCCGCGGGGCCCGCCTCGCACTACACTCGCGCCGTGTCGATCTACCGGCTCTCGCGCGAGGTCGCGTTCCCGGATCCGGAGCTCGCCGAGCCCGACGGGCTGCTGGCGGTCGGCGGCGACCTCTCGGCGGAGCGGCTCCTCACCGCCTACGCCACGGGCATCTTCCCGTGGTACGGCGACGACACGCCCATCCTCTGGTGGTCGCCCGACCCGCGTCTCGTGCTGGAGCCGGAGTGGCTGCACGTCTCCGCCTCGCTCGCGCGCACCCTGCGCCGCGGCCGCTACCGCGTCACGGCCGACCGCGCCTTCGAGGACGTGATCCGGCGCTGCGCCGCGCGCGAGCGGCCCGGGCAGTCCGGGACCTGGATCGTGCCGGAGATGGTCGAGGCCTACGTGCGCCTCCACCGGCTCGGCTTCGCCCATTCGTTCGAGGCGTGGGAGGGCGACGGGCTCGCGGGCGGGCTCTACGGCGTCTCGCTGGGCGCGGCCTTCTTCGGCGAGTCGATGTTCGCCGATCGGCCGGACGCCTCGAAGGTCGCGTTCGTCCGCTCGATCGAGTGGCTCGCGTCGTGGGGCGTGCGGCTCGTCGACTGCCAGGTGCGCACCGAGCACCTCTCGCGCTTCGGCGCGCGAGAGATCCCGCGCGCGGACTTCCTCGCGCGGCTGGCGCGGGCGCTCGAGAAGCCCACCCTGCGCGGGCGATGGGATCTCGAGGCGGCCGCTGGAACCGTCGGCTCGTGAGCGCGGGCCCGCCGCCCCCTATGCGAGCCCCTGATTCCGGAATGCCCGCCAGCCCCTCGGCCCGGCAAGCGTCCGGCCCGTCGCGCCCACGTGGCGCCGCCGCTCCCCTGCCCCTCCCCTCCCCGGAGCGCCCCCTGCGGGGGCGGAGCACCCCCGTGCCGCAGCGCGCGGAGCACGGGAACCGCGCGGCCGCGGGCCCTCCGCCGCGCGCGGTGGGCCCGCGCGGCGGGGAGGCCGTACGCTTAGAATGTGAGGCCATGGCAGAGCGGTCCCGCCCCGGGGGCGACACGGACGTCGTCGTCCCCCGGACGAAGGCGGAGAAGGAGACGAAGCGGCCGTCCCTGTACCGGGTACTCCTGCACAACGACGACTACACCACGCAGGAGTTCGTGGACTGGGTGCTCGTGACGGTGTTCCACCACGATCCCGAGAGCGCGCACCGCATCATGCTGAACGTTCACATGCACGGGGTGGGCGTCGCCGGTATCTATCCATTCGAGATCGCCGAGACGAAGGCGGAGAAGACGATGGAGCTCGCGCGCGAGGCGGAGTACCCGCTCCTCGTGACGGTCGAGCCGGAGTAGCGGAGCAGGCATGGTGACGGTGTCGAAGGAGCTGCAGCAGACGCTTCAGGCCGCGGTCGCGGAGGCGCGACGGAGACGCCACGAGTACGTGACGCTCGAGCACCTCCTGCACGCGATGACGCGCGACAAGGTGGCCTCCGAGGTGCTGCTCGCCTGCGGCGCCGACCTGAAGCTCCTCGAGCGCGAGCTCGAGGAGTACCTCGATCGCACGCTGGAGTCGCTCGGGACGTCGCAGGATCCCGAGCAGACCGCGGCGTTCCAGCGGGTCCTGCAGCGGGCGGCCTGGCACGTGCAGGGCTCCGGGCGCACCGAGCTCAACGCGGGCGACGTGCTCGTGGCGATCACGCGAGAGCGCGGCTCGCACGCGGTCTACCTCCTCGAGAAGCAGGGCGTCCGGCGCCTCGACATCCTCCAGTACATCTCGCACGGCATCGGCAAGGAGGGCGGCGGCGACGACGAGCCGCAGGACGAGGGGGGCGAGGAGTCCGGCGCGCCCCGCACGGTGAAGGATCCGTTCAAGACCTTCACGGTGAACCTCGTCGAGCGCGCGGCGCAGGGGCTCATCGACCCGCTCATCGGTCGCGACTCGGAGATCGAGCGCACCATCCAGGTCCTCTGCCGCCGGCGCAAGAACAACCCGGTGTTCGTGGGCGAGCCGGGCGTGGGCAAGACGGCGATCGTGGAGGGGCTCGCGCTCCGCATCCACGAGAAGAAGGTCCCGTCCGTCCTCGAGAAGGCGGCGATCTACTCGCTCGACATGGGCGCCCTCCTCGCGGGCACCAAGTTCCGCGGCGAGTTCGAGCAGCGGCTGAAGGGCGTCATCGCCGGCGTGAAGAAGACGCCGAACGCGATCCTGTTCATCGACGAGATCCACACCATCGTCGGCGCGGGCGCGACCACCGGCTCGTCCATGGACGCGTCGAACCTCCTGAAGCCCGCGCTCGCCTCCGGCGAGCTGCGCTGCATCGGCTCGACCACCTTCCACGACTACAAGCAGACGTTCGACCGCGACCACGCCCTCGCGCGGCGCTTCCAGAAGATCGAGATCTACGAGCCGAGCGTCGACGACACGATCCGTATCCTCAAGGGCCTGAAGAAGGTCTACGAGGAGCACCACGGCGTCGTGTTCACCCCCCGCTCCCTCCGCGCGGCGGCCGAGCTCTCGGCCAAGCACATCAACGACCGGCAGCTCCCGGACAAGGCCATCGACGTCCTCGACGAGGCCGGCGCGCGCGACCGGATGCGCGCGGAGGCGCGCCGCCGCCACCGCGTCACCGCCCGCGACGTGGAGCGGGTGGTCGCGAAGATCGCCAAGATCCCCGAGCGCACCGTGTCGGCGGACGACGAGACGCAGCTGCGCAACCTGGAGCCCGAGCTCAAGAAGGTCATCTACGGGCAGGACCCGGCGGTGGAGGCGATCGTCTCCGCCATCAAGCTGTCGCGCTCCGGGCTCGGCGCCCCCGAGCGGCCCATCGGCAACTTCCTCTTCTCCGGCCCGACCGGCGTCGGGAAGACCGAGCTCGCGAAGCAGCTCGCGCGGATCCTCGGCGTCGAGTTCCTGCGCTTCGACATGACGGAGTACCAGGAGAAGCACACCGTCTCCCGGCTCATCGGCGCGCCCCCCGGCTACGTCGGGTTCGACCAGGGCGGGCTCCTCACCGACGCGATCCGCAAGACGCCGTACGCGGTCCTGCTCCTCGACGAGATCGAGAAGGCTCACCCGGACATCTACAACCTGCTCCTGCAGGTGATGGATCACGCGACGCTCACCGACAACAACGGCCGCAAGGCCGACTTCCGGCACGTCATCCTCGTGATGACGACGAACGCGGGGGCGCAGGAGCTCTCGGCCCGGCGCGTCGGGTTCGGCTCGGACCTGTCGGAGCCCGGCAACGCGCGGAACGCGATCGAGCGGACCTTCAGCCCGGAGTTCCGCAACCGCCTCGACGCGTGGGTGGCGTTCGACTCCCTGCCGGCGGAGGTGATCGCCCGCGTCGTCGACAAGATGGTGAAGGAGCTCGAGGCGCAGCTCGCCGAGCGCAAGGTGCACGTCGAGCTGAGCCTCGAGGGCCGCGCCTGGCTCGCGGAGCACGGCTTCGACCGCAAGATGGGCGCGCGGCCGATGGCCCGGCTCATCCAGAACGAGGTCAAGAAGCCGCTCGCCGAGAAGATCCTGTTCGGCGAGCTCCACGACGGCGGCACCGTCCGCGTGGAGGTGGAGCCGGACGGCTCGAAGCTCCGCCTCGTGGTGAATGCGGCGGTGCCGGCCCCGCGGGTGCCAGAGCCAGAACCAGTCTGACCGCGGCGCCTGGCGCTTCGCTCAGGCGGCGCGGCGAGGCGCCGGCAGCGCTGCGGGCTCCTCGCCCGCCGAGCCCAGCCGGAAGAACGCGATCGCCGCCTGCAGCTCGTCGGCGCGGCGCTCCAGGTCCTGCGCGGTGGCCTCGATCTCCTGGGCCGCGCCCGCGGTGTGCTGGACGCCGGAGCTCAGCCCCTGCACGGCCCCGCTGATCTGCGCGGCGCCCGTCGCGAGCGCGCGCGTCGCAGCGGCCATGTCGCGGACCTGCTCGGCGCTCTTGCGGATGTCCGCCACGAGCCCGCCGAGCACCGCCCCCGCCCGCTCCGCGACCGCCACCGTCGAGTCCGAGAGCTCGCCGATCTCCTGCGCCGCGCCGCGGCTCCGCTCGGCGAGGGAGCGCACCTCGGAGGCCACCACCGCGAATCCCCTGCCGTGCTCGCCGGCGCGGGCGGCCTCGATGGCGGCGTTCAGCGCGAGGAGGTTCGTCTGGTAGGCGATCTCCTCCACGATCCCGGTCTTCTCCGCGATCTGCCGCATGGCGGCCACGGCCTCGGTGACGGCGCGCCCGCCCTCCTCCGCCGACGCAGCCGACGCGAGCGCCGAGCGCTCCGCCGCGTCGGCGTCCCGCGCGGTGGCGACGATCGTCGCCGAGATCTCCTCGACGCTGGCCGCCGCCTCCTCCGCCGCGGCGGCCTGCTCGGAGGTCGTCCGGGCGATGAGCTCCGCGCCCCCCCGCAGCTTCTCGCTGCCCGACGCCACGCCGTCCGCCGCGTCGCGGACCTGCCCGACCGCGCCGCGCAGCTGGCCGACGGTGTCGCGCATGGCCGAGAGCACCTGCCCCGCCTCGTCCAGGGCGCGCGCCTCGATCCGGATCGAGAGGTCGCCCGCGGCCATCCGGGCGGACGCGGCGGCCGCCTCGCGCAGCGCGAACAGGCTGCGCCGCAGCGAGCCGTACAGCAGCGCCCCGGCGACCACCATCATCGCGGCGATGAGGGCCATCGTCGTCCAGCCGTCGCGCACCGACGCGGCGTGGAGCGCGGTCGCGTCGCGGAAGAAGAAGAGGACGCCGGCGACCTCCCCGCTCGCGTCCCGCAGCGGACCGATCCCGGCCACGTACCACGCGTCGCCGCGCCGGAAGAGCCGCGCGACCGGGGCCTCGAGCCCGCCGGCGAGCCCCACCGCGCCGCCGAGCTCGTGCGCGAGCGCCCGGTCGGTCGCCTCGAGCAGCTGGAACTCGCCGACGACCTCCTTCGTCGGCTCCGCCCCCTTGGCGCGCAGGTAGTCGGTGCGCAGGAACAGCGCGGCGTCCTCGCCGGTGACCGCCTTCGTCTGGGCGAAGAGGTGGTCGATCTCCTCGGCCACCTCGAGGTACCCGAGCGGCGCGCCGCCGAGCGACACCGGCCGGACGCTCCGCAGCGAGAAGAAGTTCTTGCCGAGCTCGATGCCGTGCGCGTTCCGGCCGGTCTTCGCGGCGGCGAGGAAGGTCGCGCGCTTGAGGACGTCGTCCCGCTGCTCGGGCTTGTGGGCGCGCAGGAAGACGCGCCCGTCCGGATCGATGAAGTACATGTGCGTGATCGCGTTCGTCGCCTTCAGCTCCGCGAACAGCGGGGCGGCCGCGGCGAGGAGCCCGTCGCGATCGTGGGTGGCGAACGGCGCGAGGAGGCGCTCCTGGTGCGCGAGCACGGTGAGCGCGCGCGAGAGCCCCTCCGCGTCGGCGGCGACCGCGGCGTCGAACGCCGCCACGTCGGCCAGCATCTCTCCGGAGGCGGCGTCGAGGAGCTGGCGCTCCCGCGCCGATCGCGTGACGAGGGCGGCGAGAGCGATGGTGAGAGAGAGCACCGCGGCGAGCGAGACGAGGAACCGGTTCCTGAGCGATGCGGTGCGCACGGCGAGCGACCTCCAGTGGGGGGCGCACCGAGTTTCGCATCCCGGAGGGGGTGTGCAAACTCCGATCGGCCCCCGTCGGCGAGCGACATGGCCGCGACCCGGGATTTGCCTGTAGAGCCGATATCGCTCGCATGTGCGTTGACGTAGGGTGAACGAACCCTCGGCCCCGACTCGCCCCGCCACCCCCCCGATCCCGGGCGCAGTCGCGTCGGCCCCCTCCCTCGGGTACAACCCCCGCGCGTGCAGCGGCTCCCCATCGACGACATCCTGGCGGACGCGGTCGCGGCGCTCCGCGCCGGGCCGTCCCTCGTCATCGAGGCGCCGCCGGGCGCGGGCAAGACGACCCGGGTCCCCCCCGCGATCCACGCCGCCGGGCTCGCGGGCAAAGGCGAGGTCGTGGTGCTCGAGCCGCGGCGGCTCGCGGCGCGGCTCGCGGCACGGCGGGTCGCGGAGGAGCGGGGCGAGCACGCCGGCGAGACGGTCGGCTACCAGGTGCGGTTCGAGGAGGTGGCGGGCCCGAGCACGCGCATCCGCTTCGTGACCGAGGGGCTCCTCACGCGCCGGCTCCTCGCCGAGCCGTCGCTGACTGGCGTCGGGGTGGTGGTCCTCGACGAGCTCCACGAGCGTCATCTCCAGGGCGACCTCGCGCTCGCGCTGCTCCGCCGCCTGCAGCGGACCTCGCGGCCCGATCTGAAGCTCGTCGCGATGTCGGCGACGCTCGACGCCGGACCGGTGGCCCGGTTCCTGGGCGCCGCCTCGCTCCGCTCGGAGGGCCGGCGCTTCGAGGTCGCCGTCGAGTACCTCTCCCCCGAGGAGGCGGCCCGGCCGGACGTCCGGCTCGAGGACGCGGTCGCGCGCGCCGTGCGCCGGCTTCACCGCGAGGGGATCGACGGCGACGTGCTCGTCTTCCTCCCGGGGGCCGCGGAGATCCGGCGGGCGCGGGAGGCGCTCGCGGCGTGGGCGGCGACCGCGGAGGTGGACCTCCTGCCCTTGCACGGCGATCTGCCGCCCGAGGAGCAGGACCGGGCCGTTCGGCCCGGGCCGCGCCGGAAGGTGATCCTCTCGACGAACGTCGCCGAGACCTCCGTCACCCTGGAAGGAGTGGTGGCCGTGGTGGACTCGGGGCTCGCGCGCGTCGCGTCGCACTCCCCGTGGTCGGGGCTCCCGACCCTCGAGCTCCGCAAGATCAGCCGGGCCTCCGCCGCACAGCGCGCCGGCCGCGCCGGCCGCACCCGGCCCGGGCGCGCGCTCCGCCTCTACACGCGCCACGATCACGACGCCCGCCCCGGGTTCGAGGTGCCGGAGATCCTCCGCGAGGACCTGTCGGAGACGCTCCTCGCCCTGGCCGCCCTCGACGCCGCCGAGGGGCTCGAGTGGTTCGAGCCGCCGCCTCGGGCCGCGTGGGAGGCCGCGCGCGGGCTGCTCGTCCGGCTGGGCGCGATCGACGCGCGCGGCGCCATCTCCGAGGCCGGTCGGCGCATGCTCCGCCTGCCCGTCCACCCGCGCCAGGCGCGGCTCGCGATCGAGGCGGCCGCGCGCGGCGCCCCCGACGCCGGCGCGCTCCTCGCCGCCCTCCTGGGCGAGCGCGACGTGCGCGATCGCCGCGCGCTCGCGGGCGGAGCGCTCCCGCCGACCGGCCCTTCCGACCTGCTCGAGCTCGCGCAGGCTTTCGAGGAGGCCGCGCGCGCGCGCTTCGCGCCGGAGCGGCTCCGGCGCATGGGGCTCGACCCGGGCGCGGTGCAGGCCGTCGAGCGGAGCCGGAGGCAGCTGCAGCGGCTGCTGAGGTCGATCGGGCCGCCCTCGACGTCGTCCCCGCCCCCGGCGGCGCCCTCCTCCCCGCTCGCCGGCACCACCTCCGAGGAGCACGCGCTGCTCCTCGCCACCCTCGCCGCCTATCCGGATCGCGTCGCGCGGCGGCGCGCGCCGGGGTCGGACGAGGTGGTCCTCGTCGGCGGTGGCAGCGCGCGGCTCGACCCCGCGAGCGTGGTGCGCGAGGCGCCGCTCCTCGTGGCGGTCGACGCGGAGGAGCGCCGCGGCGATCGCCGCCCGCCGGGCGCGCGCGCCGCCGAGGCGCGGGTGCGCGTCGCGAGCGCGGTGACCGACGAGATGCTGCTCGATCTGTTCCCTGCGGCGCTCCGCTACGAGGACGCCGTCGGCTGGAACGGCGCCGCCGAGCGTGTGGAGGCGACCGAGCGGCTCGTGTACGAGGACCTGGTGCTGGAGGAGGTCCGCGCGCCGAAGGCGGATCCGGAGAAGGTCGCCGCGCTCCTCGCCGAGGAGGCGCTGGCCCGCGGGCCGCGCGCGTTCGCGCCGGAGGGCGCCGTGGACCGGCTCGTCGCGCGCATCGCCTTCGCGGCGCGGCACGCGCCGGACGCGGGGCTCTCGCCGCCCTCCGACGAGGAGCTCGCCGCGGCGCTCCGCGACCTGTGCGCCGGGCGGCGGAGCTTCGCCGAGCTGCGCGAGGCGGACCTGCCCGGCGCGGTCCTCGCCCGCCAGGACCCGAGGGCCCGCGCCGCGCTGGAGCGGCTCGCGCCCGAGCGGCTGACGCTGCCCGGCGGGCGCAGCACCCGCGTCAACTACGAGGCCGGCAAGCCGCCCTGGATCGAGAGCCGCCTGCAGGACTTCTTCGGCCTCGCGCAGGGCCCGGCGCTCGCCGGCGGGAAGGTGCCGCTCGTCCTGCATCTGCTCGCCCCGAACCAGCGCGCCGTGCAGGTGACGACCGACCTCGCCGGCTTCTGGGAGCGGCATTACCCGTCGATCCGACGCGAGCTCGCCCGGCGCTACCCGCGCCACGCCTGGCCGGAGGATCCGCGCCACGCCTCGCCGCCGGCGGCGCGGAGGTAGCGGGCCGCCTCGAGCGCGACGTCGAGCGCGGCCTCGGCCCGGCGGCGGGCGGAACCTCCGGGGCTTGGCCGGGCCTCCTCGCGTTGCGAGCTTCGGATCCGTGGCCTCACGCACGAAGGTCCAGCCCTATCGCGCACAGCTCGCGCAGCTCGTGGACGAGGCGCCCGAGGGCGCCGCATGGGTCCACGAGATCAAGTACGACGGCTACCGGATCGGCTGCGCGATCGAGGACGGCGCCGTCACGCTCTGGAGCCGCAACGGCAAGGACTGGACGGCCCAGTTCCCGGAGGTCGCCGCCGCCGCGCGGAAGCTGAAGGTCCGCTCGGCGCTCCTCGACGGGGAGGTCGCCGCCGTGCTGCCCGACGGGCGCACGAGCTTCCAGGCGCTGCAGAACGCCTTCGGCGCGGGGCGGCGCGAGCTCCTCTACTTCGTCTTCGACCTCCTCCACCTCGATGGGCAGGATCTGGCCGAGCGCCCGCTCCTCGAGCGCAAGGCCGTCCTCGCGCGGCTCGTCGGCGAGGGCGCCGGGATCATCCGCTACGCACAGCATTTCTCCGGGAGCGGCCGCGACGTCCACCGGGAGGCGTGCCGGCTCGGCCTCGAGGGCATCGTCTCCAAGCGGATCGACCGCCCCTACCGTCCCGGGAGGAACGCCACCTGGGTCAAGGCGAAGTGCGTGCTCCGGCAGGAGCTCGTCGTCGGCGGCTTCACCGATCCCGAGGGGGCGGCCCGCGACGCCATCGGCGCGCTGCTCGTCGGCTACCCGGAGGGCGGCGCGCTGCGCTTCGCCGGGAAGGTCGGGACGGGGTGGACGAACGAGGGCGCCCGCGCCCTGCGGGAGCGGCTCGCGCCGCTCTCACGGAAGGAGTCCCCGTTCACGCCGCCGCCCGCCGGCGGGCTGGGCCGCAGCGCGCACTGGGTCCGGCCCGAGCTCGTCTGCGAGGTCGCGTTCACCGAGTGGACGCACGACGGCAAGATCCGCCACCCGTCGTTCCAGGGGCTCCGGGAGGACAAGCGACCGGAGGACGTCGTGCGCGAGCGGCCGGGGGCGACCCCGACCTCGTCCCCGAACGATTCCCCCACCGCGAGCTCGACCCCTGGCCGCTCGGCCTCCTCGACCCGAAAGTCGACCCCGGGCCCGCGCCGGCGCCGGCGCTCGACCGGCCCGCGAGCGACTCCCGCCGGGCGTTCCCGAATCGAGCGCCGCCGTTAGATTGCCGACATGGGACGCGTCCGCGTCGGCACGAGCGGGTACCAGTATCGCCACTGGCGCGGCGTCCTCTATCCGGAGGGGCTGCCCCAGCGCGAGTGGCTCCCGCACTACGCCCGGTTCTTCGACACGGTCGAGATGAACGCGACGTTCTACCGGCTCCCGACGCCGGAGGCGGTCGAGCGGTGGCGCTCGGTGGTGCCGCGCGGGTTCACCTTCGCGGTGAAGGGCAGCCGCTACCTCACGCACCTCAAGCGGCTGCTCGACGCCGAGACCGGGCTGGAGCGCTTCTACGCGCCGGTGTCGCGGTTCGGCCGGAAGCTCGGGCCGGTGCTCTGGCAGCTTCCCCCGCACATGAAGCCCGACCTTCCCCGCCTCGATCGGTTCCTCGGACGGGTCCCCGCCGGCCCCCACGTCGTCGAGTTCCGGAACGAGGGCTGGTACTCGGAGGAGACGTGTGACGTGCTCGATCGTCACGGCGCCGCCTTCTGCGAGCACGACCAGATCAGGCGCCCGCCCCCCCGCCTCACGGGACGCTTCCGCTACGTGCGCTTCCACGGCACGACCGGGCGCTACTCGGGGCGATACGGGGTGGAGGCGCTCCGGCCGTTCGCGGCCGAGCTCCTCGCGTGGACGGAGAGCGGCGGCGACGCGTTCGTCTACTTCAACAACGACCTCGGCGGGCACGCCGTGCACGACGCCCTCACGCTCCTCGCCCTCGTGGGCGAGGAGCGCCCGGCGCTCGGCGCGTCGCCGTGACGCCCGTGCCCGGCGCGAGCCCCCGCCCCGGCGCCGAGCCGCCCGCTCGCCCGCAGCACGTGCGAACGCAGCGCGGCGTGCTCCCCCACGCGTGAGCGGGCGCGCGAGCGCGCCCGCGATATGGCTGCGACCATCCGGCACGCCGTCACGCACCGTGTGCCAGGGAGGTTCACCATGAGGAAGCGGATGGCAGCCGCCGTACTCTCGCTGGCGATCGCGATCCCCGCAGCGGCGGAGGGCGAGCGAGCCGCCGCGGCGCCGGATCTCGAGAAGCGCGTGGGGGAGCTCGAGGCGGCGTTCAACGCCCACGACGCGAACGCCCTGGCCGCGTTCTTCGCGCCGGACGGCACCTTCGTCAACCCGCGCGGTCAGCGCGCGTTCGGGCGGGAACAGGTGCTCGAGCGGTTCCGCGAGGATCTCGCCGGGCCGCTCAAGGGCTCGAAGCACCGCATCCGCATCGAGCGCGTCCGGACGCTCGGAGAGGCCGTGCTGCTCGACCTCGATCAGGACGTCACGGGGCCGAACCTCCCGGCCGCCGCTCCCCGTCCCGCCCACCCCCACGCCTCCGTCCTCATGAAGAAGGACGACTCCGGGCAGTGGATGGTGCTCGACGCGCGCGTCTACTTCTTCCTGCCCGGCGGACGACCCGGCGCCGCGCCCCCGGCCGCCCGCGGCGGTGCGAGAACGGGAGCCGGGCAGCGCTGAGCACGGCGGGCGATCCTCGCCCCTCTCGAGGGCTCCGGGGACGCCCGGCCGCCGACCCGTCCCGCCTCAGATCTCGAGCAGGATCCGCTCGGGATCCTCGATGGCGTTCTTCACCGCGATGAGGAACTGCACCGCCTCGCGTCCGTCGACGATGCGGTGGTCGTACGAGAGGGCGACGTACATCATCGGCCGCGCGACGATCGCGTCCCCCTCGACCACCGCGCGCTTCTCGATCTTGTGGAGCCCGAGGATCCCGGACTGCGGCGGGTTCAGGATGGGCGTCGAGAGCAGCGAGCCGTAGATGCCGCCGTTCGAGATCGTGAACGTACCGCCGGCGAGGTCGTCCATCGTGATGCGGTTGTCCCGCGCCTTCCTGGCGAGCTCGCCGATCGTCTTCTCCACGTCGGCGAAGGAGAGCGCGTCCGCGTCGCGCACGATGGGGACCACGAGCCCCTTGCCGCCGCCGACCGCCACCCCGATGTCGTAGTGGTCCTTGTAGACGATGTCGGTGCCGCGCACCTCCGCGTTCACCACCGGGAACGCGCGCAGCCCCTCGACCGCCGCCTTCACGAAGAAGGACATGAAGCCGAGCTTCACGCCGTGCTTCGCGAGGAACGTCTCCCCGTGCCGCTCGCGCAGCGCGAGCACGCGCGACATGTCGATCTCGTTGAAGGTGGTGAGGATCGCGGCGGTCTGCTGGGCCTCCACGAGCCGCCGAGCGACCGTGCGCCGGAGCGACGTCATCGCCACGACGCGCTCCCGGGCGGTCGCGCCGTCCCTGGGGGCCGGGGCGGGCGCGGGCGCGGGACCGCGCGCGGCCGCCGGCCGCTCGAGGGCGCGCACCACGTCCTCCTTGCGCACCTGGCCTCCGGGGCCCGAGCCCGCCACGGCGCCCAGCTCGAGCCCGTGCTCGGCGAGGAGCCGCCGCGCGCTCGGCGGGGCCCGGCGCGCACCCGCGGCGGGCACCGGGGCCGCCGGCGCGGTACGCAC
>NZ_JALCZC010000049.1:0-30017 GCF_022690805.1 Anaeromyxobacter sp. SG66 | reverse complement strand
TTCCCGAGGCAGAGGACGAGGACCGGGACGCTCACTCCCCCGCCCCCGCATCGGCACCGTCATCCTCGGTGGACACCCGCCGCCGGATCACCTCGCGCACCGCGCCGTCCGGCCCGCGCACGGTGACACCTCGGGACGGGCCGCATAGGTTTCCTGCCTCTCCTCCGGTTTCCTCACGAGACCGCACGCAGTCGCGCACCCGCGCCGCGCGCCTCCCGACCGGGCGCCCCGCCTCCCCGAGACAGACATGCCCGCCGCCGTTCAGCCCGCCGCGTCTCCCCCGTCGAGCCTCACCGATCTCAAGCACATGAAGGTTGCGGAGCTCGCGAAGCTCGCCCGCAGCCTGGAGATCGAGGCGGCGGGGGCGATGAAGAAGCAGGACCTCATCTTCGCGATCCTCCAGGCCCAGTCGAAGGTCGCCGAGGAGAAGAAGGAGGACATGGAGGTCGGCGGCGAGGGCACGCTCGAGGTGCTCCCCGACGGCTTCGGCTTCCTGCGCAGCCCCGACTTCAGCTACCTGCCCGGTCCGGACGACATCTACGTCTCGCCCTCCCAGATCCGCCGCTTCAACCTGCGCACCGGCGACACCGTGCGCGGGACGGTGCGCCAGCCGAAGGACGGGGAGCGGTATTTCGCGCTCCTCCGGGTGGACTCGATCAACGGCGAGCAGCCCGAGGAGAACCAGTCGAAGGTCCTCTTCGACAACCTGACGCCGCTCTACCCGACCGAGCGCCTCGCGCTCGAGCACGATCCGAACGAGATGACGACCCGGGTCGTCGACCTGTTCTCGCCGATCGGCAAGGGCCAGCGCTGCCTCATCGTCTCGCCGCCGCGCGCCGGCAAGACGGTCCTCCTCCAGAACATCGCGCACGCGGTCACCACGAACCACCCCGAGTGCACCCTCATCGTGCTGCTCATCGACGAGCGGCCCGAGGAGGTGACCGACATGGAGCGGACCGTGAAGGGCGAGGTCGTCGCCTCGACCTTCGACGAGCCCGCCACGCGGCACGTGCAGGTCGCCGAGATGGTGATCGAGAAGGCGCGGCGGCTGGTCGAGCACAAGAAGGACGTGGTGATCCTGCTCGACTCGATCACCCGCCTCGCCCGCGCCTACAACTCGGTCGTCCCCCCCTCCGGCAAGATCCTCTCCGGCGGCGTCGACTCGAACGCGCTCCACAAGCCCAAGCGCTTCTTCGGCGCGGCCCGCAACATCGAGGAGGGCGGCTCGCTCACGATCATCGGCACCGCGCTCGTCGACACCGGCAGCCGCATGGACGAGGTGATCTTCGAGGAGTTCAAGGGCACCGGGAACTCCGAGATCGTGCTCGACCGCAAGATGATGGAGAAGCGGATCTTCCCCACCATGGACATCGGGAAGAGCGGCACGCGCAAGGAGGAGCTGCTCCTGCCGGCCGACTGGCTCTCGAAGATCTACATCCTGCGCCAGACCATCCTGAACGGCCTCGACAACGTCGAGGCGATGAAGTTCATCCTCGACAAGTTCCGCCAGGTGAAGAACCACGAGGAGTTCTTCAAGATGATGGTGGGCGGGGGCAAGTAGGCGCCCGAGGCGGCGCGCGCACGCCGGGGTTGACGCAACCCCCCGATCCGACTAGATCGCCCAGTTCCACATCATCATCACCGGGCCCGGACCATCGGCAGACCTGCCCGATGCAAGCGGCCCCGAGGTCACCATGAAGGAAGCGCTCCACCCCGACTACAAGCCCGCGAAGGTCACCTGCGCGTGCGGGAACGTCATCGAGACCCGCTCGACGCGCGGCGACTTCCACATCGAGATCTGCGCCCAGTGCCACCCGTTCTTCACGGGCAAGCAGAAGATCATGGACACGGCGGGCCGCATCGAGAAGTTCAAGACCCGCTACGCGGCGACGCCCGCGAAGGCCGAGGCGGCGAAGAAGGCCGAGCCCGTCAAGGCGGAGCCGGCCAAGAAGGCCGAGGCGCCGAAGGAGAACCGCGCGGCGAAGCGCGCCAAGGCGGGCAAGTCGGCGAAGCCCAAGGCCGAGGCGGCGCCCGCCGAGCCGGCCGCCGAGGCGAAGGGCGAGTAGCCCTCGAGAGCTCCGGTGCAGCGACGAGGCGGCGTCCCCCCGGGCGCCGCCTCTCGCATTTCAGGGGTGGGCACACCCCGCACCTTGAACGCGCACGGGGGGACGGTCTACAGGTCGCCGTCGTGCGGCAGGGACTCGTCGAGTACGCGGTCATCACCGGGGCGCTCGTCGCGCTCGCCGCCGGGGCGATCGCGCTCTACGGCGACGAGCTGCGCGTGACGCTCGGCGTGCGTCCGCAGCCCGCCACGGCCCGCCCCGCCCAGCCCCCCGCCGCGGCGCCGCCCGCGCCCTGACGACCGAAGCGCCGCGCGCACGTGGGCCCCAGGCCCTCCGCGCTGCTATCCTCGCCCGGTGACCCCGCTCGTCCTCATCGTCGACGACGAGAAGCCCAACCTCGACTCTCTCGCGCGGATCTTCCAGCGCGAGGGCTGGCGCGTCGCGCTCGCGGAGAGCGGGGCCGCCGCGCTCGAGGTGCTGCGGCGCGAGCGCGTCTCCGCGGTGGTGACCGATCTCATGATGCCCGGCATGAGCGGCGAGGAGCTGCTCCGGGCGGTGAAGGCGCTCTCGCCCGAGACCGAGGTCGTGCTCATGACCGCCTACGGGACGGTCGAGACCGCGGTCGCCGCGATGAAGGAGGGCGCCTACGACTTCATCACGAAGCCCGTGAAGCGGCACGCGATCGTGAAGTCGGTCCGGCAGGCGATCGAGCGCGCCTCGCTCGTCGCGGAGAACCGCGCGCTGCGCGCGCAGCTCGCCGAGCTCTCCTCGGGCGCGGTGGGCGGGCTCCTCGGCAACGCGCCCGCGTTCCGCGCCGTGCTCGACACGCTCCGCCAGGCGGCCCCGACCTCCGCGACCGTGCTCCTCGCGGGCGAGAGCGGCACGGGCAAGGAGCTCGCCGCGCGGCTCGTGCACGACCTCTCCCCGCGCGCCGCGGGCCCGTTCGTCCCCATCAACTGCGCGGCGATCCCGGAGAGCCTGCTCGAGTCCGAGCTCTTCGGGCACGAGAAGGGCGCGTTCACCGGCGCCGCGGCCCGCAAGGAGGGGCGCTTCGAGCGCGCCCACGGCGGGACCCTGTTCCTCGACGAGGTCGGAGAGATGTCGCCGTCGGTGCAGGTGAAGCTCCTCCGCTTCCTGCAGGACGGGGTGCTCGAGCGCGTCGGCGGCACCGAGCCCCTCCGGGTGGACGTGCGCGTCGTCGCCGCGACGAACAAGGACCTCGCGGCGGAGGTGAAGGCGGGGCGCTTCCGCGAGGACCTGTTCTACCGGCTCGACGTGGTGTCGGTGCGCCTGCCCTCGCTCCGCGAGCGGCGGGAGGACGTGATGCTGCTCGCGGGCGCGTTCCTGCGTCGCTTCGCCGAGGCGAACGCGAAGCCCATCTCGGGGTTCTCGCCCGCGGCGGTCGCGGCGATCGAGCGGTACGCCTGGCCGGGCAACGTCCGCGAGCTCCTGCACGCCGTCGAGCGCGGGGTGATCCTCACGCGCGGCGAGGCGGTGGAGCTCGGCGATCTGCCCGAGGCGGTGCGGGCCGCGGCGGGCCCGGCCGGCGCGCCGGCGGCCGCCCCGGCCACGCTCGCCGTGCCCCTCGGGACGACGCTCGACGAGATCGAGCGGCTGGTGATCCGCCGCACGCTCGAGCACACCCGCGGCGACAAGAACCTCGCCGCCCAGCTCCTCGGCATCGCCGCCCGGACGATCTACCGGAAGCTCGATCGGGACGAGGAGGGGCGCCTCGTCGAGCCCGTTCCGGGGGGCGACGAGCCGGACGCCGAGCGCTGACAAACTGGCAGCGACTCCAGCTCCCGCGGGTCGCGTTTGCCAAATTGGCATCCAGCGCCGCCACGCCGCCGGTGCGGTGGGCGAGCAGCCGGGATTTCCCTGTGGCATCCAGGGGTTGACCAGGGTATCCGGCACGAGGGCGTGGCATGGCCGTTGCTCCCTCCCCGCGCGGCGCTCCCATGCTCGACCTCTTCTTCCGCAAGTACGCCTGGACGGCGAACCTCGCGCTGCTGTTCGTGGCGGCGTGGCTCGCAGCCAAGACGGTGAACACGCTCGCGGGCGCCGCGATCCGTCCGGAGCCCCGGGCGGACGTCGCGAGCCTCCCCACCGCGCCGCCGCGCCCCACCCTCCCCGCCACGCTCGACGTCGACAAGCTCTTCAAGCTCATCGGACAGGAGCCGCCGCGCGAGGTGGAGGCCGACGTCGCGCAGGCGCCGCTCGCCCCCCAGAACTGCGACGATCCGCACGCCGCGCCGACGAAGAGCGACCTCCGCCTGCAGCTCGTGGTCGGCGTCATCGCCGAGCGGGCGCGCCAGTCCCTCGCGACGATCCTCGACCTCAACACGCGCGAGGCGAAGGTCGTCGGCGTGGGCGACGAGGTCGGCGGAGCGAGGCTCCTCGGGCTCGAGCGCGTGCGGGACGACGCGGACGCCACCGGGAACGGGTTCCGCCTCGTCGCCATCGTCTGCAACAAGGGGACGAAGGAGTACCTCGACTTCGAGGGCGGCTCGGCGTTCGCCTCGGGCGGCGAGGCCTCCGGCAACCTCGGCTTCGCGCCGGTGCCGCCGCCCACGCGCGGCGGGCCCGCGCCGGGTGGCCGCGCGCCCATGGAGGGCGTGCGCGAGGTCGGCCAGAACAAGTACGAGATCGAGCGCGGCGTCATCGACTCGACGCTCGGCAACCTCAACACCATCGCGACCCAGGCGCGCATCGTGCCGTCCTTCAAGAACGGCGCCGCGAACGGGTTCAAGCTCTTCTCCATCCAGCCCAACTCGCTCTACGCCTCGATCGGCATCGAGAACGGCGACGTCATCCAGCGGGTGAACGGATACGAGATCAACTCCCCCGAGAAGGCGCTCGAGCTCTATCAGAAGCTGCGCGAGTCACAGCGCGTGACGATCGAGCTGGAGCGCGGGGGACAGGTCATCCGCAAGGAGTACTCCATCAGCGGCCCGTGACGCAGGGTCGAAAGCCTTCCATGCGCAACCGCCTCGCCACGCTGCTCGTCCTCGTCCCGGCCCTCGTCTCCGCGCAGGTGCCGATCCGTCCTCCCCCCGGCGGCGACACCGCCGGCCCGCGCCCCGCGCCCCCCCGCCCGCCCGCGACGGCCACGCCCGGCGCGCCACGCCCCGTGACGCCCCCCGTGACGCCCCCCGGGGCGCAGGGCCAGAACGGGCGCCCGGCTCGCCCGGCGGCGCAGCAGCCCCAGCAGCCGCAGACGTTCCGCCCCGCGGAGCGCTGCGTCCCGATGCAGGGGCGCTTCATGCTGCAGTTCAACAAGGCCGACATCGCCGACGTGCTCGAGCAGGCGAGCCGCTGGACCTGCCGGAACTTCATGTTCACGGAGGACGTGGCGCGCGGGAAGATCACGCTCCTCTCGAAGACGCCGGTGACCGCGGAGGAGGCGTACGCGGCGTTCATCGCGGCGCTCAACTCGAACAACATCAGCGTGTACCCGACGGGCAAGTACTTCAAGCTCGTCCGGACCGCCGACGCGAAGAAGAACCCGATCCCCACCTACGTGGGCGATCAGGCGACGCCGTACAGCGAGCAGCCGATCACGAAGGTGATCCGCCTGAACTTCGCGGACGCCGATCAGCTCCGCGGGATCATGGGTAACTTCATCTCGCCCCAGGGCGCGGACATCCAGGCGATCCCGCCCAACATGCTGATCGTCACGGACATCGGCCTCAACATCCGGCGCATCGAGCGGCTCATCGAGGCCATCGACCGCGCCGGCGCGGGCGAGCTCGTGCGCATCGTGCAGATCCGCTTCGCGTCGGCGAAGGACATCGCCGACAAGGTGAACCAGATCTTCCAGGCGCAGCAGGGCGGCGCGCGCGGCGCGGGGCGGAGCCGCACCGTGCTCTCCTCGCCGACCTCGCCGGCCCGGCCGGGCGCCATCCCGCCGCGCCCGCCGCAGGCGGCCCCGGACGTGTCCGGCTCCGTGGAGGTGTCGGTCTCCAAGGTCCTCCCCGACGAGCGGACGAACAAGCTCATCGTGATCGCGGACGAGAAGAGCTTCCAGCGGCTCATGGAGCTCATCGAGCAGCTCGACGTGCCGACGAGCGCGGAGGGCGGCATCCACGTCGTGTTCCTCAAGAACGCGAACGCGGAGGAGCTCGCGCAGACGCTGTCGAACCTCGCCCAGGGCACGGCGGCCGGGAAGCGCACCGGCACCACCGCGCCCGGCGCTCCCGGCGCGCCCGGCGGGCTCTCGCCGACGCCCGTCCCCACCGCCATGGGCACGCCGCCCGGGGCGCCGCCGTCCGCGCGCCCGGGCGGCGCCTCGGACGTGACCGCGTCGCTCTTCAGCGGCGACGTGAAGGTCACCGCGGACAAGGCGCAGAACGCCCTCCTCGTGCAGGCGAGCGGCGCCGACTTCCAGGCCATCCAGCGGCTCGTGGAGAAGCTCGACCGGCCGCGCCGGCAGGTGTTCGTCGAGGCCGTGATCATGGAGGTGAACCTCAACGACTCGACCCAGTTCGGCGTGGGGGCGCACGGCGTCGTCCCGGTGGACTACAAGGGCGAGAAGGGCTTCATCCCGCTGGCGTCGGAGCCGGGGCGCGTCTCCTCCTTCAACCTCAACAACGTCATCTCGCTCGGCGGGTTTTTGACCGGCTTCAACGGCCCCTCCTCCGGGGTCGTCGAGGATCTCCTCGGCGTGAAGCTCCCGTCGCTCGGGATCCTCGTCCAGGCGCTGCAGTCGAGCTCGGACGTGAACGTGCTGTCGACCCCTCACATCCTCGCCTCGGACAACGAGGAGTCGGAGATCACGGTCGGACAGAACGTGCCGTTCCAGGCGGGCTTCGCGCCGCAGGGGCTCTCCAACCTGCTGTCCGGGACCACCGGCGGGACGTCGGCGCTCGGCTCGACGCTCGGCATCGGCGGGCTCTCCTCGCTCTACGCGCCGATCCAGCGGCAGAACGTGGAGCTCCGGCTCAAGATCAAGCCGCAGATCAACGAGGGCGGCAACGTCCGGCTGGCGATCGAGGAGCAGACCGAGGAGATCGTCGACCGCGACACGCAGCTCGGCCCCACGACCGCGAAGCGCAGCGCGAAGACGCTCATCGTGGCGAAGGACCAGAGCACCATCGTCATCGGCGGCCTCATCCAGGAGCGGAACGTCCGCAGCGTCAAGAAGATCCCGGTCCTCGGCAGCCTGCCGATCTTCGGCTGGCTCTTCCGCGACACGACCACCACGAAGCAGAAGACGAACCTGCTCCTCTTCCTCACGCCGTACATCATCCGGGACGAGACGGACTACCGGCGCATCTACGAGCGCAAGCGAAAGGAGCAGCAGGACTTCATCGAGCAGTTCTACGGACGGCAGCCGAGCTACCAGGTCGCGGTGGACTTCACGCGCAAGGCCGGGCCGTACTCGAAGATCCGGGCGGGCGTGTCGGAGGAGTCACTGAAGCTCGAGAACGGCGGCACGGGCGCGCCGGGCGAGCGGCTCATCGCGCCGCCGACCGGAGCGCCCCGGCCCGAGCGGGCACCCGCGACGCCCGGTGAGCAGGACGGCGCGCCGACCGAGCCCGAGTCCGGCGTCGCGCCCGGCGACGGGGAGCCCAGCGCCGGGGAGCGTCTCGAGGTCCAGCCCGAGGCGCCCGCGCCTGGCGAGGCCGCGCCCCCCGCGCCGCCGTACGGCGGTGCGCCGCCGGCGGGTCAGCCCCAGCAGCCCCAGCCGCAGCCGCAGCCGCAGCCGCCGGAGGAATGATCGGACGCGCCGCGCCCGTTGCACGAGATCTGCCATGTCCGACGAAGCCCGCATCGACGCAGTCCGCCTCCCCGTCCCGCCGCCGCTCCCCGGCGCCGCGCCCGCTCGGCTCTGCGGGAGGCCGCTCGGGGAGATCCTCGTCGTCACCGGCGTGATCGCGCCGGAGCGGCTCGAGGAGGCGCTCCTCGCGCAGCGCGGCGAGCACGCGGGGATGCGCCTCGGCGAGATCCTCGTCCGCGCCCACGCGGTGAGCGAGGAGGCGGTGCTCCGCGCGCTCGCGGCGCAGCTCGACCTCCCGTTCCTGGAGCGGATCGACCCGGAGCGGATCCCGCCCGAGCTGCTGAAGAAGGTGCCCATCAACTTCGCGAAGCAGGCGCGGGTGCTGCCGGTGGGTCACGACGGCGACGCGGTGCGCGTCGCGGTGGCGGACCCGCTCGACACGGCCGCGCAGGACTCGCTCGCGATGCTCCTCGGCGCGGCGATCGCGCCGGAGGTCGTGCCGGGCGCGGTGGTCGTCGACGCCATCAACGCGGTCTACGACCGCGCCGCCGACGAGCACGAGCGGCTCATGGAGGACCTCGAGACCGAGGACCTCGAGTCGGTCGCGCACGAGCTGGAGGAGCCGACCGACCTCCTCGACGCGGACGACGAGGCGCCCATCATCCGCCTCGTCAACTCGCTCCTCTTCCGCGCGGTGAAGGAGCGCGCGAGCGACATCCACATCAACCCGGAGGAGAAGGACATCTCCGTCCGCTACCGCATCGACGGCGTGCTGCGCGAGGTGATCCGCCCCCCGAAGCGCTTCCAGGCGTCCATCTCGAGCCGCATCAAGATCATGGGCGGGCTCAACATCGCCGAGAAGCGCCTCCCGCAGGACGGCCGCATCCGCATCAAGATCGCGGGCAAGGACGTCGACATCCGCCTCTCGACCGTGCCCACCGCGAACGGCGAGCGGATCGTGATGCGCCTCCTCGACAAGTCGAACGTGGTGCTCGACCTCGGTCAGCTCGGGTTCGAGGACTGGCAGCGCAAGATCATGGACGGGCTCATCACGCGGTCGCACGGCATCGTGCTCGTGACGGGCCCCACGGGCAGCGGCAAGACCACGACGCTCTACGCCGCGCTCGCCCAGATCAACTCGCCCGACCTGAACATC
Source organism: Anaeromyxobacter sp. SG66 (assembly GCF_022690805.1). Lineage (NCBI taxonomy): Bacteria > Pseudomonadati > Myxococcota > Myxococcia > Myxococcales > Anaeromyxobacteraceae > Anaeromyxobacter > Anaeromyxobacter sp. SG66. The sequence continues at coordinate 21,079 of NZ_JALCZC010000049.1, read as the reverse complement.
CTCACCATCGAGGACCCCGTCGAGATCCCGCTCAAGGGCGTCGGCCAGGTGCAGGTGAACCCGAAGATCGAGCTCACCTTCGCCGGCGGGCTCCGCTCGTTCCTCCGCCAGGATCCCGACGTCATCATGGTCGGCGAGATCCGCGACCTGGAGACCGCGGAGATCGCGATCCAGGCGTCGCTCACCGGCCACCTCGTCCTCTCGACCGTCCACACGAACGACGCCGCCGGCGCCATCACCCGCCTCGTCGACATGGGCGTGCAGCCGTTCCTCGTGGCGTCGTCGCTCGTGGGCGTCCTCGCGCAGCGGCTCGTGCGCGTGCTCTGCCCGGAGTGCCGCGCCCCGTACGTCCCCACGCAGGAGGAGCGCGCGCAGGTGGGCCTCACCGACGCCATCTGGCGCAAGGCGGGGAGCCCGCAGGCCGTGTTCAAGGCGCGGGGCTGCCCGGCCTGCCAGAACACCGGCTACCAGGGCCGCACCGGGATCTACGAGCTCATGCTCGTGGACGACGACGTCCGCCAGCTCGTCCTCAAGAACGTCGACTCCACCACCATCAAGAAGGCCGCCGTCCACCACGGCATGGTCACCCTGCTCGAGCACGGCGCCTACAAGGTCGCCCGCGGCATCACCACGGCGGCCGAGGTGCTCTCCGTGACCGCCGAGGACCTCCACTAGGCCATGCCGGTCTTCCAGTACAAGGCGCTCAACGCCGCCGGCAAGGCGGTGCAGGGGCTCAAGGAGGCGGACTCGCCGAAGACGCTCCGCGCGAACCTCCGCCGCGAGGGCGTGTTCCTCACCGAGGTGCTCGGCGAGGCGCAGGCGAAGCGCGAGGTGAACGTCCGCCGCTGGGTGCTCGGGCGCGTCGGCGCGCGCGACCTCGCCGTCGCGACCCGGCAGCTCGCCGTGCTCGCGCACGCCGGCATCCCGCTCGTCGAGGCCCTCACCGCCCTCGTCGACCAGGTCGAGCACGAGCGGCTGAAGCGGGTGCTCGGCGACGTGAAGCAGCGGGTCAACGAGGGCAGCTCCCTCGCCGACGCGCTGGCTGTCCACCCGCGCGTCTTCTCCACGCTCTACGTGAACATGATCCGCGCCGGGGAGAGCTCGGGCGCGCTCGAGATCGTCCTCGTGCGGCTCGCCGAGTTCACCGAGAGCCAGGCGCGGCTCCGCTCCAAGATCGCGGGCACGATGGCCTACCCGATCGCGATGATGGTCATCGGGACCGGGATCATGGGCATCCTCTTCACCGTCGTGATCCCCAAGATCACCTCGATCTTCGAGAACACCAGCGCGACCCTCCCCTGGTACACCCAGGTGACCATCGGCATCTCGTCGTTCGCGTCGCGCTGGTGGTGGGCGATCCTGCTCGCCGGCGTGGCGGCGGTCTACGGCCTGGCGCGCTGGCGGCGGACGCCGGCCGGGCGCGCCGCCTGGGATCGCGCCGCGCTCCGGGCGCCCATCTTCGGCCCCATCATCCGGCAGATCGCCATCGGCCGGTTCGCGCGGACGCTCTCGACGCTGCTCAAGAGCGGCGTCCCGCTCCTCACCGCCATGGACATCGTGAAGAACATCCTCGGGAACACGCGCCTCGCGGAGGTCATCGAGCAGGCCCGCGACGCCATCCGCGAGGGTGAGTCCATCGCCGCGCCCCTCAAGCGCTCCGGCGAGTTCCCGCCGCTCGTGCACCACATGGTCGCGATCGGCGAGCGCTCCGGCGCGCTGGAGGAGATGCTCGCGAACGTCGCCGACGCCTACGAAGACCAGGTCGAGACGACCATCGCCGCGCTCACGTCGCTGCTCGAGCCGGTGATGATCGTCGCGATGGGCGGCGTCGTCGCCTTCATCGTCTTCTCCGTCCTCATGCCGATCCTCCAGATCAACAACCTCGTAGGAGGCTGACCGTGAAGTCCGCGAAGCTCGCCCGCGCCGCCGCGCGTGGCATGACCCTCATCGAGATCATGGTGGTCCTCGTGATCATCGGCCTCATCGCCTCCGCCGTCGCCGTGAACGTCATCGGCCGGCAGAAGGAGGCCGAGATCAAGAAGGCCACGACCGACGTGCAGAACATCGCCAACCAGGGGGTCGACGCGTTCCGCGTGATGCGCGGCCGCTACCCCTCCACGGAGGAGGGCCTGCGCATCCTCATCCAGGAGGGGTTCCTCAAGGCGAACCAGCCGGACGGCTCCATCAAGGATCCGTGGAAGCACGACTACGTCTACCTCTACCCCGGCCAGAAGAACCCGGACGGCTTCGACGTGAAGTCGAACGGGCCGGACGGCCAGCCCGGCACCGAGGACGACATCGTCAACTACTGAGGACGTCTCCCCGACCTCGTGAGCACCTCACGCGCGAAGCGCGCCCTCCGGGGCGCCGATGCGATGGCGGCGAAGCCGGTCCTCTGGCCGGTGGGCGCACGCGACGCGCCCCCCGGACCGCCGGCTCGCTCCGGCGCAGCCTCGTCCGGCTGCGCCTGCGCTCGCGGCATGGCGGCGTGCGCGCGAGCGCAGCGGGGGTTCACGCTCGTCGAGCTGCTCATCGTCCTCGGGGTGATCGCGCTCGCGACCACCTTCGTGGTGCCCGCCCTCCAGTCCGTCTCCGGCGCGAACGCGCGGAAGGCCGCGGGCGAGCTCGCCGGGTCGATGCGCGCGCTCTTCGACATGGCTGCGCTGCGGCACGCGCGGTGCGCCCTGACGCTCGACCTCGACGGCGCGGCGTGGTGGGCGGACTGCGGCACGGGGCGGGCCGGGAGCGCGCGCGCGGCGGCCGCCGGAGAGGGCGAGGGGGCCGAGTCGCTCGAGGAGCGCTTCCCGGACGAGCGCGACGAGGAGATGCGGCGCCTCCTCGCGCGGACCGAGCTCGGCGGGCTCCCGGACCGGGTCGTGAAGAAGCACGCGCTGCCCGGGAGCGCGCGGTTCGGCCCGGTGAGGGTCGAGGGGCGGCGCGGCGCGATCGAGGAGGGGAAGGCCTACGTCAAGTTCTTCGCGGGCGGGCAGGCGCAGCGCGCCTACGTGCCGATCGTCGACGGCTCGAACCGCTACACGATCGTGCTCGAGCCGTTCACCGGCCGCGCGCGGGTCGTGCCCGGCGACGTGGAGGTGAAGGAGTGACCCGCCGGGCCGCGAGGCGCGGCTTCACGCTGCTCGAGGTGATGATCGCGCTCGCGATCCTCGCCGCGGCGCTGCTCACCGTCTCCGAGATCGTCGGCGGCTCCCTGCGCAACCACGTGCGCGCGCGCCAGCTCGAGGTCGCGACGCTGCTCGCGCGCGGCAAGATGGTGGAGCTCGAGTCGGAGTACGAGCGGAAGGGCTTCCGCGACTTCGACGAGAGCGCGGAGGGGACGTTCGAGGACGCCGGCCACCCCGAGGTGCGCTGGTCGACCGAGGTGGTGAAGCCGCAGGTGGAGCTCTCCGCCGAGCGGATCCTGCAGATGCTCACCGGCGGCGAGGGCGCGCTCGAGGACCTCCTCGCCGCCGCCGCGCCGCAGGCCGGCAAGGGCGGGCCGAAGACCGTCGGCCCGGGCGCGGGCGCCCTCGCGCAGGGGCTCCAGGCGCCGATCACCCAGCTCGGCGAGCAGATCAAGAAGGGCGTGCGCGAGGTGCGGCTCAAGGTGGCGTGGAAGGACGGCAAGCGCGACGAGTCCTTCACGGTGGTGACGCACATGGTGGTGCTCGCGCCCCGGGAGCCCGGCGCGTGAGGAACGCGGGCTTCACGCTCGTCGAGGTGATGATCGCCATCGCGATCACCGCCATCATCGGCGCCATGACGGTGGGCAGCTTCCGCCAGGTGGACCGCGCCTCGGAGATCGTCCGCGGCCAGGCGGAGCGCTACGCCGCCGTGCGCGTCGCGCTGACGCGGCTCTCGCGCGAGCTCACCATGGCGTACCTGTCCGATCACTACGACCGGAACGAGCACCGGGAGCGCCCCACCCTGTTCCGCGGCCGCGAGGACCAGGTGCTCTTCGCGACGCTCGCGCACGAGCGGGTGTCGCCCGACGTGAAGGAGTCGGACGAGGCGGTGGTCGAGTACGTGCTGGAGGCGGACCCGGACCACGCCGGCGAGGAGGCGCTGTTCCGGCGCTCCAAGCCGCGCGTCGACGCCGACCCGGAGCGCGGCGGCCGCAAGGACGTCGTGGCGGACCGGATCACCGCCTTCCGGCTGGGCTACTGGGACCCGAAGCGCAAGGAGTGGGTGCGCGAGTGGTCGACGCGCGCCACGGAGCACGAGAGCGAGCTGCCCGAGCGCGTGCGGATCGAGCTCGAGACGAAGCTGCCCGACGGACGGACCGAGAAGCTCTCGACGGAGGCGCGGATCGCGATCTCGCGGCCGCTCGACTTCTGATGCGCGCGCGCACGACAGCGGGCCGCGGGCGGCCCGGCGGCGGGGAGCGGGGGGCGGCGCTCCTCGTCGTGATCGTCTCGGTCGCGATCCTCACCGCGCTCGCGGCGAACCTCGCCTACGAGAGCCGCGTCTCGCTCGAGATCGCCGCGAACGCGCGCGACGAGCTGCGCGCCACCTACCTCGCGAAGAGCGGCGTCGCGCTGTCGCGGATGGTGCTCGGCTTCCAGCAGCAGCTCGACGACGCGGCGGGCGCCGCGTGCGGGCTCCTCGGGCAGGGGCTGCCCGGCGCGCGCACGCCGGCGGGCCAGCAGCAGCGGCCCGGCGGCGCGAACCCGCCTGCCGCCGCCTGCCCGCGACCGCAGATCTGGAGCGCGGTGCCGGTGAGCTCGACGCTCGTGCAGTCGCTGTTCGGCGGAGCCGGTCAGGAGGCTCCGGCGGCGGGAGCCTCGCCGGCAGGGGCGGCGGGCGGCGCGCGCCCGCCGGCGGCGTTCGGCGAGTTCGAGGGAGCGTTCGAGGCCAAGATCGAGGACGAGGGGCGCAAGGTGAACGCCCAGCTCGACGCGCGCGAGATCAGCGGCCCGGCGCGCATGCAGGTGCAGGGGCTCTACCAGCTCATCTGCGATCCGCGCTTCGACCGGATCTTCGAGCGCGAGGACGCGAACGGGGTCCGCACGAGCCGCCAGGACCTCATCGTCCACCTGCGCGACTGGATCGACGACGACAAGGTCTCGTCGTCGCTCGTCGCGGGCTTCCCCGGCGCGGCCTGCCTCATGGAGGCCGGGGACCCGCCGTTCGAGCCGGGCTTCGGCGACGAGAACTTCCCCTACGACAAGGGCGAGGATCGCTACCGGGCGAAGAACGCGCGGCTCGACTCCATCGAGGAGCTGTACCTCGTCGCGGGCGTCTCCGACGTGTTCATGGCGGCGTTCGGCGACCGTCTCACGGTGTACCTCCCCGTGGAGGCCCCCCGGAACGTGAACACCCTCGACCGGCGCGACCTCGTCGAGCTGGCGCGGCTCATCGCCGATCCGCCCTCCCAGCCGTTCCTGCTCGACCCGGAGTTCGGCGCGAAGCTCCAGAAGGCCATCGCCGACCTGACCCTGAACGGCCTCATGACGATCACGCCGCTCCAGTTCGCCGAGATCGTGAGGGGGCTCCAGGTGAGCGTCAACACCGCCGCCCTCTCCCCGTCGAGCGGCAAGCAGTTCCTCACGGACCGTTCGTACGTGTTCCGCATCCGCTCGGCCGGCACCGCCGGCGCGGTGACGAAGAGCGTCGACGCGGTCGTGAGCTTCGATCCGAGCCAGAACCGCGATACGCAGACGCAGACGCAGGCGCCGCTCCAGGGCCAGGACCCCGCTCAGGCCCAGGCGCTGGCGCAGCTGCAGACCCAGGCGCAACAGCTCCAGACGGCCGCCACCGGCGTGAAGCCGAGCCGGTTCCTGCGCTGGCGCGAGGAGTGACGGATGGCGCAGAGGAACCTCGGCCTCGATCTCGGGGCCCACGCGGTGAAGGGGGTGCTGCTCGACAGCACCTACCGCGGCTACGCCGTGGTGGACACGGCGCGCGTGCCGGTGCAGGCGGCGACGGAGGGCGGCCCGCCCCTCGTGGCGCGGCAGGCGGAGGCCGTGCGCGCGCTGCTCGCGGAGCGCGGCTGGCGGCCCGACGCGGTGATCACCGCGTTCCCGGGCGCGGCCGCCTCCTCGCACGTGCTCACCCTCCCCTTCACGGATCCGCGCCGGATCGAGCAGACCGTGGGGTTCGAGGTGGAGGGGCAGATCCCCTTCGATCTCGAGGACGTCGCGTGGGACTGGCAGCCGCTCCACGCGCACGACGGCAAGACCGACCTCCACGTCGCAGTCGTCCGCAAGGAGGAGCTCGCCGCGCTCGTGGCCGCGCTCGGGGACGCAGGCGTCGACCCGCGCGCCGTCGTGCCGGCCGGCCCGGCGTACGCGGCGCTCTTCGCGACCGGCGCGGTGGCCGGCGAGGAGGCGCCGCCCGCCGAGCCCGGCGCGCTCGTCCCCGCGGACCTGATCCTCGACGTCGGGCACGAGCGGACGAGCGTGTGCGTCGTCGCGGGCGGCCTGGCCGAGGCGGCGCGCACGTTCCCGTTCGGCGCGGCCCACCTCGCCCGCGTCGTGAGCCGCGACCTCGGGCTCTCCGAGGCCGACGCCCTCGCGGCGGTCGTCTCCCGCGACGCCCGCGACCCCCGCGTCGACGAGGCGCTGCCCCGCGCGCTCGCCCCCCTCGTGCGCGAGCTGCGCGCGACGCTCCGGGCGTGGCGCGCGCGCGCCGGCGCGCGCCCGGTCCGGCGGTTCGTCCTCTGCGGCGAGCTCGCCCGCCTCCCGGCGCTCGCGGAGGCGGTCGCGCCGGAGGCGGAGGGGGCGATCGGGCCGCTCGAGCTCGCCGGCCCCGCCGCGGAGCGGATCGCGCCCGAGGACGCGCCCGGCCTCGCGCTCGCCCTGGCCCTCGCGCTGCGCGGCCACCAGGGCGCGCGCGCGCCGCGCCTCAACCTGCGCCGGGGCGCGCTCGCCTACACGCGCGACTTCGAGCACGTGAAGGGGAAGGTCACGCGCCTCGGCGTGTTCGCGGCGCTGCTCGTCGTGCTCGCCGTGATGAGCTCGGGCGTGCGGCTCTTCGCGCTCGCCCGGCAGGAGAAGGCGCTCGACGACGCGCTGTGCGCGTCGGAGCAGCGCATCCTCGGCAAGTGCTACGCGAGCTTCGAGGAGGCGCAGGCCATCCTGCGCGGCCGCGGGACGCCCGGCGCGGCCATCCCGCGGGTCTCCGCGGTCGAAGTGTTCGCCGAGCTCGCGCAGCGCGTGCCGGACGTGCCGCTCCGCCTCGACCGCATGGAGGTCACGAAGGACAAGCTCCACCTCCAGGGCACGACCGACGCCGCCGAGAACGTCGACAAGATCGTCTCGGCGCTGCAGGCCTCGCGGTGCTTCGGCGACGCGCGCTCCGGCGGCGCGCGCCGGCGCGGGTCCGACGGGAAGTTCGAGTTCTCCATCGACGCGGGGATCACCTGCCTCGAGTCGGGCCCGGCGGCGCCGGGCGGGAGGGGATAGATGCTGGAGCGGCTCCGGAAGCTCCGCGCCGACGCGGAGGCGTGGCTCGCCAAGCTGTCTCAGCGCGAGCGCGTGATGGTGACCGCCGCGGCGGTCGCGGTGGTCGCGTTCGTCGTCTGGCTCGTCTCGTTCCAGATCTCCTCGGGCATGGCGGCCCGCGAGGAGCGCATCGACCAGAAGACCAAGGTGATGTCGCAGTTCGGCAAGCTGGCCGAGGGCTACCGCCGCAACCAGGCGGAGCGCAGCGCCCTGGAGGCGCGCCTCAAGGGCCAGCCCATCCAGCTCATGAGCCACATCTCCCAGGCGGGCGCGGCGCTCGGGATCGAGGTGAACGACCTGCGGCCGACCGGCGCGCCGGCCGACCTCGAGGGGATCCGCGAGGAGTCGGTCGAGGTGAACCTCGCCCGCATCGATCTCCCCCGGCTCGCGCGCCTCCTCCAGTCGCTCGAGCGCGGCGCCGGCGTGGTCAAGGTCCGCCGGATCCGGGTCTCCACCCGCTCGGACGATCCGGCCCTCGTCGACGCCACCCTCGTCGTCTCCACGTACCAGCTCCGGACCTGAGCGCCATGACGATCGACTGGAACCGCTGGCGCCCGCGCCTCCTCTACGGCGCGTTCACCTTCGCCGCCTTCCTCCTCGCCCTCCGGCTCACCTTCCCCGCCGACGCGGTGAAGCAGCGCATCGTCCTCGAGGCCGCCGCGCGCGGCTGGCAGGTCGACATGGCCGACGTGGGGCCGGGCGGGATCGCCGGGATCCACGCGGAGGGCGTGACCGTCGAGGCCGCCTCCGGCCTCAAGGTCCCGCTCGACGAGCTCACCGCGTCGCTCAGGCTCCTGCCGCTCCTCACGGGCAGGCGCAGCGTCGCGTTCGACGCGCGGCTGTACGACGGCGAGGTGGAGGGAACGGCAGACCTGTCCGGCGACGAGCGGGAGATCGCCCTCGCGGCCAGGGGCGTGGACCTCGCGCGCGCGCTGCCGCTCCGCAAGGCCTCGGGCCTCGACCTCACCGGGAAGCTCTCGGGCAAGGTGGCGCTGACGGTGCCCGCCGCGCCGAACGGACAGCCGAAGGGCCGGATCGACGTGACGGTGACGGAGGCCGGCGTGAACGGGGGGCAGCTCCCGGTCCCCGGGATGACGAGCGGCCTCGCCCTCCCGAAGCTCGGGCTCGGCGAGCTCGTCGCGGCGGTGAAGCTCGACCAGGGGAAGGCCACCTTCGAGAAGCTCGAGGCGAGAGGCGGCGACGCGGACTTCACGGCCGACGGGCTCTACGCCGTGCTGCAGCCGCGCATCGAGTACGCCCCCATCTCCGGCAAGGCGAAGCTCAAGGTGAAGGACGCCTTCTGGGCGCGCCGCGAGACGCAGGCGTTCAAGGGCGTCGCCGAGGCGGCCCTCGCCTCCTCGCGCGGTCGCGACGGCGCATGGAACTTCCAGATCGCCGGGAGCGTCTCGAGACCGCAGCTCCGGCCCGTCCAGGGGGGTCAGTAGCCAGCCTTCGGAGCGCCCGGCGGCGTGGCGATACATGCCTCGTCACGCAACGCCGCGTTCTCATGGGCGAAATCGGACCCGGGCCCCACGTGGTCCGGGCCGGACTGGGGGAAAACCTCCCTCTGATCAAGGGCTTCCCTTGAAGCCGCCCATGGGGTCGTGATATCGGGTTCGCCATGCGCATCCGGCGGCTCGACATCGTCGGCTTCAAGTCGTTCATGGACAAGACCGTGGTCGCCTTCGACGAGGGCGTCACCGGCGTTGTCGGCCCAAATGGGTGCGGGAAGTCCAACGTCGCGGACGCGATCCGCTGGGTGCTCGGCGAGCAGTCCGCCCGGCACCTGCGCGGCCGCTCGATGGAGGACGTGATCTTCAACGGCTCGGAGACGAAGCCGCCCCTCTCCATGGCGGAGGTGCTGCTCACCTTCGAGAACGACCGCCCGAGCGAGCTGCCAACCCAGTACCAGGGGTACTCCGAGATCACCGTCGGGCGCCGCCTGTTCCGCAGCGGCGAGTCCGAGTACCTCGTGAACGGCGTGCAGTCGCGGCTGCTCGACGTGAACGACATCTTCTTCGGCTCGGGCGTCGGCCGGACCGCGTACTCGATCATCGAGCAGGGCCGCATCGGCCAGATCGTGTCCGCCCGCCCCGAGGACCGGCGGGCGATCATCGAGGAGGCCGCCGGCATCACGAAGTACAAGAAGCGGCGCGAGGCGGCGGAGCGGAAGATGGAGGCGACGCAGCAGAACATGCTGCGCGTCGCGGACATCGTGCAGGAGCTCGGCAAGCAGCTCGAGAGCCTGAACCGCCAGGCGCGCAAGGCGGAGAAGTACAAGGCCCTGCGCGCGCAGATCCGCGAGCTCGAGCTCCGGGCGGCGGCGGCGCGCTACCTCGAGCTCACCGCGACCCGCCGCGCCGCCGAGGATCGCCACGCGACGCTCAAGGCCGAGGAGGCCGAGGTCGTGGCGCGCCTCGCCGAGCTCGACGGCGGGATCGACGGCGATCGTGCGCTGCTCGCCGAGAGCGAGGGGCGCCTCGCCGAGCTCGGCGCCAAGGAGCACGCGCTCGAGAGCCAGGCACGGGTCTCCGAGGTCTCGGTCGAGGCCGCCGCGCGCGAGCTCGAGCAGATCGCGGAGCGGACGCGCGCGCAGGCCGCCGAGGTCGAGGCGCTGAAGGCGCAGGCGGAGGCGCTCGCGCAGGAGCGCGAGGCGCTCCTCCAGCAGCGCGACGATCTCCAGTCGCTCGTCACCACCGACGAGACCCGGCTCGTGGACGCCGAGGCCGCGCTCCGCGACGCGGGCCGCGAGCAGGGCGCGCTGCAGGGCGAGGCGGATCGGGCGCGCGCCGCGGCCGGGGCCGCGCTCTCCGAGGCGACCAGCCACAAGAGCCAGCTCGCGCAGCTCGAGCGGCAGCGGCTCGACCTGCGCGGCCGCATCCAGAAGAACCGCGGCGAGGCCGACGACCTCGCCCAGCGCGCCTCCCAGCTCGACGGCTCGCGCTCGCGCTTCGTCGAGAAGCTCGGTCAGACCCGCCAGCTCAAGCTCCGGCTCGACGAGCAGCGCGGCGCGCAGGAGGAGATGCTCGAGCGGACGCGGGCCGAGTTCATCCAGAACGAGGCGCGGCTCATCACGATCCGCGAGGAGCTCGCCGACAAGCGCTCGCGCCTCAACAGCCTCCTCGAGATCGTCCGCAACTACGAGGGCTACGGCCGCGGGGTGCGGAGCCTCATGACCCGCGCCGGCCAGGCGGAGGCGCGCGACCGCGGCGTCTTCGGCCTCGTCGCCGACGTCGTGTCCGCGCCGGCCGAGTACGAGAACGCCATCGAGGCGGTGCTGGGCGAGCGGCTCCAGTACGTCATCGTCGAGAGCCACTCCCAGGGCGTCGAGGCGATCGACTACCTGAAGTCCGCCGCCGAGGGGCGCGCCTCCCTCATCCCGATGGCGCGCCTGCGCGACGCGGCCACGGCCGGCCCCGCGCCGGACCTCGGCGGCCACCCCGGGGTCGTCGCGAGCTGCCTCGACGTCATCCGCTTCGAGTCCTCGTACGAGAAGGTCGTCCGCTTCCTGCTCGGCGACGCGCTCATCGTGCGCGACCTCCCCGCCGCGCTCGAGCTCTGGCAGCAGAGCGGCGACAAGCGGACGCTCGTGACGCTCGACGGCGAGGTGCTGGACCCCTACGGCGTCGTCACCGGCGGCCCGCTGGAGGGCGAGGGGCACGGCGCGCTGCAGCGGCGGCGCGAGGCGCAGGAGCTCGAGGACGTCGTCCGCGGGTTCGAGGCGGACTTCTCGCTGGCGCAGGAGCGGCACCGCACCCTGCAGGCGCGCCTCCTCCAGCTCGAGGCGGCTCTGAAGAGCCTCGACAAGGACGGCCGCGAGAAGGAGCTCGCGCTCCTCGACCAGGAGAAGGATCTCGCCCGCGTCGGCGAGGAGCTCGAGCGCGTGGGCGAGCGGATGGGCGCCCTCGAGATCGAGCGCTCGCAGCTCGAGGAGACGCTCGCGGCGTTCTCGCGCGAGGAGGAGGAGCACCGCGTCGCCGCGGCGACCGCCGAGGCGGAGGTCTCGCGCGCCGAGGAGCGCGCCCGCGACGCCGTCCTCCGGCTCGAGCAGACCCGCCAGCGCGGCGACGTCCTCACCGCCGAGCTGATGAACCTCAAGGTGAAGGTCGCCGCCGACGCCGAGCGCCGCGAGGGGATCGGCGCCGCGCTGAAGCGCATCGACGACGCGCGGCGCGAGGTGGACGAGCGGCGGGCGCGCCTCTTCGCGGCCCTGTCCGAGGCGAACGCGCGCGCGGCCGAGCTGCGCAGCCGGCTGGACGGCACGCGCGTCGATCTCGACCGCCTGTCGCAGGACCTCGCCGGCGTCCGGGAGGAGCTCTCCCGGGCCCGCGCCGAGCACGAGGGGCGCGCCGCCGCCTCGCGCGGCCGCGAGGCCGAGGCCCGCGAGCTCCGCACCCGCGCCGAGGCGGCCCGGAGCGCGATGGGCGAGGCGGCGCTCACGGCGCGCGAGCACGCCCTCGAGCTCACCCACCTCGAGGAGCAGACGCGCGAGCGGTGCCAGGCGGAGCTCAAGTGGGAGGTGGCGCGCTTCCACCTGGAGCGGCCGCCGGGCGACGCCGAGCGCGAGCGGCTCGACGAGCTGAAGGCACAGTCCGAGCGGATGGGCGCCATCAACCTGACCGCGATCGAGGAGTACGACGACCTCGCCCGCCGCCACGAGTTCATGAGCACCCAGAAGGCGGACCTCGAGCGCTCGCTCGCCGATCTCAAGGCCGCCATCGTGAAGATCAACCGCGCCTCGCGCGAGCGCTTCCAGGAGACGTTCGACCTCGTGAACGAGAAGTTCCAGGCGGTCTTCCCGCGCCTGTTCAACGGCGGCCGCGCCGGGCTCGTGCTCACGCAGGCGGACGGGGACGGGGAGGCGGGCGTCGAGATCTTCTCGCAGCCGCCCGGCAAGAAGCTGCAGAGCGTGAACCTGCTCTCCGGCGGCGAGAAGGCGCTCACCGCCGTGTCGCTCATCTTCGCCATCTTCCTCATCAAGCCGACGCCGTTCTGCCTCCTCGACGAGGTCGACGCGCCGCTCGACGACGCGAACGTCGGCCGCTACAACGAGATGGTGAAGGAGATGTCGAAGACCTCGCAGTTCATCCTCATCACGCACAACAAGCGCACGATGGAGATGGTGGACACGCTCTACGGGGTCACCATGCAGGAGCCGGGCGTCTCGAAGCTCGTCTCCGTCCGGCTCTCCGAGCGCACCAAGGAAGCCGCCGCGGCCTGAACCAGGGGTGGGGACCCCGACGACGGCGGCCGGCGTTCGCGGGAGGGCCCCGCGCAACGCGCGGGAGGGGCGAAGCCCCTCAGGCGGGGAACGGTCGCGAGCCCGCGAACGCGGGCGCGACCGTTCACGGGACCCGCCGAGCAGGGGTGGGGACCCCGACGACGGCGGCCGGCGTTCGCGGGAGGGCCCCGCGCAGCGCGCGGGAGGGGCGAAGCCCCTCAGGCGGGGAACGGTCGCGAGCCCGCGAACGCGGGCGCGACCGTTCACGGGACCCGCCGAGCAGGGGTGGGGACCCCGACGACGGCGGCCAGCCGTCGTCGGGGCGGGGGCGCAGCCCCCGTCTCTACATGGGATGCCCCGTCGCCTTGTCGGAGTGGCAGGTCGTGCAGGTCATGCCGCTCGCCACGGGCTCCGTCGTGCTGGTGCCCGGGTGGCACACGAGGCACGTCTTCGACGCGTCGTCGATGGGCGCCGCCGTGAACGCCTTCGTCTCGAGGTAGGTGTTGAGCAGCTCGGCCACCTTCCCGGCGACGTCCGCCGTGAGGCGGGCGCAGCGCGCCTTCTTGTCCGCGCCCGTCGCGGAGACGCCGTTCGCGGCGCACCAGCCGGACACCGACGCGTGGCACAGGTGCGCGCCGGGGACCTGCTGCAGGTTCACGAGGTTCCCCGCGCTGAAGTCCTTCACGAGCCCGGTCTCGCCGGCGTTCACGGCCTGCGGGGTGTACTGCGGGAAGCTCGCGCCCTCGTACCAGCGCATGAGGTCGGTCATGATCGCCGCGCGCGCCGTCGCGTCGGCGACCACCATGTTCGTCACGAGCACGCCGCCGAGGAGGGCGCCGCAGATGCTGCCGTAGCTGGCGATGCCGCCTCCGCCGAACTTGCCGAAGTCGAGCGGGAGCAGCGAGAACGGCGCGCCGGCGGTCTGGGCGAGGTGGCCCACGAGGGCGCTGTACGCGCCGTGGCAGCAGCCTCCGGCGTAGTACCCCTGGTACGCGGCCTCGCGGATCGGCGTGGCATCGAGCCGGTACCCGGCGGGAAGGTGCTGCTCGTACGGGAAGTCGGCGACCTGCGGTCCCGCCGGCTCCTGTGGCGTCTGCTGCGGGGCCGGGTCCGAGTCCGAGCCGCAGGCCTGAAGGACGCCGAGCGTCACGGCGCCGCCGAGCGCGAGGCCGGCGCGGCCCAGCAGGTTTCTACGGGAGAGTTCCTTGGTCACGATGAGCTCCTTCGATGACTGCGAGTTGAATCCGGCGTGCCGCGCCTCGCGCGGTCTCTGACGGCAGCGTCGGGATCGGTCGACACGCCGTTCGCGACCGTACCGGACGGCCCGGGCGTTAAGTCAATGATTTCGCTGAAGAATCCGTAACCCCGCGCCGGCCCGGGGAGATCGCGCTGACCTTCGAGGGAAGGGTTAACGCCCTGCGTAAACGATGCGTCTGGCTCGTGATTTCGCGACAGACCGCCGCGCCCGCGCGCCGCCGCGCGGCCACTGCGGCGAGCGACCGCGCTCCGAGTTGATTTCATGTCACGACTGCGCCGCCGTCTGCGCTGGGCGGTCGCACGCTCCCGGGGACCTCCGGCCTTGCCTTACCGGGGGAGGCGCGAACCGATTTCGCGGCGTCGGGAAAGCTCCGCCGGAGGGCTGCGCGTTGACACGCCGTTCCGCCGGCCTCTATAGAGTGCCGACTTTCCTGGCGCGCGCCGGGTCCGGCGGACGAGCCGCCCCGGGGCGCGCGGAGTCCGGGGGCCGGAGGCTTCCGCCCCCAAAGCTCGAACGGAGCCCCGCGTGCCGCCGCGTCCCCCGTCCTTCCTCGAGACGCTGACCCCGAACGACTGGATCGCCATCGCGATCGTCGTCCTCCTCGCCCTCCTCGTCGTGGTCGCCGCGATCCGGATCGCGCGCCGCCGCCGGCCGCCGCCGGGGCCGCCCGTCCCGGCCGACGAGATCGAGCGCGAGCTCACCGGCCCGGAGGCGCTCCCGCCCCTGTCGGCGAAGGTGCCGCCGCCCGTCGCCCCGCCGCCGCAGGTGCCCGCGCCGCGCGGCGAGCCCGGCCTGCCCCGCGAGGCGGAGGAGGCGCGCAAGAAGGAGGACTACCGCCGCAAGAAGGAGACGGAGCGGCTCGAGCGTGAGCGCAGGCAGCGCGAGCGCGAGGAGGCCGAGGCGAGGGCGCGAGAGGAGGCGGCGCGCGCCGCGCGCGAGGCCGAGGAGGCGAAGCGCCGCGAGGAGGAGGAGCGCCGGCGGCGCGCGGAGGCCGAGGCGGGCAAGACGCTCGCCGCCGGGCTCGAGAAGACGCGCGGCGGCTTCATGGCGCGGCTCAACGCCCTGTTCTCGGGCGGGCGGCTCGTCGACGACTCCGTCCTCGCCGATCTCGAGGAGGTGCTGTTCACCGCCGACATCGGCGTGAAGACCGCGACGAAGCTCCTCGAGTCCGCCCGCGAGAAGGTCCGGCGGCGCGAGCTCTCGGATCCCGAGCGGCTGAAGGACGCGCTGCGCGAGGAGATCGCGCGCATCCTGGCGCTGGGCGGCGATCCCTCCGCGGCGCGCCCGCTCGAGCTCGGGGCGGCGCGCCCGTGGGTGGTGATGGTCGTGGGCGTGAACGGCTCGGGGAAGACGACCACCATCGGCAAGCTCGCCTCGAAGCTCCAGGGGGACGGGAAGCGGGTCCTCCTCGGCGCGGGCGACACGTTCCGCGCCGCGGCAGGCGAGCAGCTCGAGATCTGGGCGGAGCGCGTGGGCGCGCCCATCGTGCGCGGCAAGGAAGGCGCCGATCCGGCGAGCGTCTGCTTCGAGGCGGTGCAGCGCGGCGCGCAGGACGGCATGGACGTCGTGCTGTGCGACACCGCCGGGCGCCTCCACACGAAGGCGCCGCTCATGGAGGAGCTGAAGAAGGTGAAGCGCGTCATCGGCAAGGCCGCCGAGGGCGCGCCGCACGAGGTGCTGCTCGTGCTCGACTCCACGAACGGCCAGAACGCCATCGCGCAGGCGCGCCAGTTCCACGAGGCGCTCGGCGTCACCGGCATCGTGCTCACGAAGCTCGACGGCACCGCCAAGGGCGGCGTCGTCATCGGCATCTGCGACGAGCTCGGGATCCCGGTACGCTACGTGGGCGTCGGCGAGAGCGTCGCGGACCTGCGGCCCTTCCTGCCCGGCGAGTTCGTCGAGGCGCTGTTTGATTAGAACGGGGCGGCGGCTCGCTCGCTGAGCACTGACCAGGCCAAGCTCGTCGGAGATGCTCATGCAGCCCTTCGCGGTCATCCTCTTCGACATCGACGGCACGCTCGTCTCCGCGGGCGGGGCGGGACGCCGCGCCCTGGAGCGCGCGCTCGAGGAGCGGTGCGGTCCGCTCGCAGGTCGCCTCGCCGGGCTCCGCCTCGACGGGATGACCGACCGGCTCATCGTGCGCGAGGCGCTCGGCCTCCTCGGCCACGGGTTCTCGGACGCGGCGTGCGACGGCGTCCTCGAACGCTACCTGTCTCACCTGCGCGAGGAGATCGCCGACCCACGCTACGAGGTGCTCCCCGGGGTCGCGTCGCTGCTCGAGGCGCTGCGCGCGCGGGCGCTCCCGTTCGGCCTCTGCACGGGGAACCTCGTGGACGGCGCCCGTGTGAAGCTCGCCCGCGGCGCGCTCGACCACCACTTCGAGTGGGGCCCCGGGGCGATCGGCGGCTTCGCCCATGACGGCGAGGCGCGCGAGCGGGTGGTGGCTGCGGCGCTCGCCCGGGCCTCGGCACGCCTCGGTCGCGCCGTGCACGCGCGCGAGGCGCTCGTCGTCGGTGACACGCCCCGCGACGTGGCGGCGGCGCGGCACGTCGGCTGCCCGGTGCTCGCGGTGGCGACCGGGCGCTATGCCGCCGGGGAGCTCGCGGCGTGCGGCGCGGACCACGTGTCGGCCACGCTCGAGGATCCCGCCGCGCTCCGGCTGCTGCTCGGGTGAGCCGGCGCCGGGCGGGGCCGCGCCTTGACCGGCCCGCGCGGCCCGGGGTATGGCCGGTTCGAGAGAGGGACCCCCAATGGCGACGCGCACGTCCCCCGCCGCTCCCACGCGACAGCTCCTCCCGCCGATCGACGGGCCGCGCCTCCGCGCCGTCGCCGTCGATCGCTCGCACGTGGCGGAGCTGCAGGCCTGCCTGGAGGGCGCCACCGACTACTTCCAGCGCACCGAGGGCCGCCTGCCCGAGCCGGACGCGGCGCTGCGGCTCGTCGAAGAGGCGGAGGCGGACGACGCCAGGCGCGTGTACTGCCTCGTGCCGCACAGCGGCGGCGCGGCGGTCGGGGTGCTCGACCTGTACCTCCACCACCCCGAGCCCGGCGTCGCGCACGTGGGGCTCCTGCTGTTCCGCGAGTCGTGCCAGGGCATCGGCTACGGGAAGGAGACCGTCGCGGCCCTGGAGCACGCCCTGCAGCGCGCCGGCTTCACCGCGCTCCGCTGCTCGGTCGGCGACGAGAACCCCGGAGCGCAGGCGTTCTGGGAGCGGATCGGGTTCGGCGAGATCGGGCGCCTCGACGGCGGCGTCGCCGTGTACGAGCGGCCGTTCGTCGAGGTGAGCTGACCCGCCCCCGGGCGCGCTTCGCGCGGCAGCGCCCCCAAACGGCGAGCGCGGCCCGGAGGCCGCGCTCGGTTCAGCACGGTGCTCGGCGACGGCTACTCCGCGGAGGGCTGCGGCGCCATCTGCCGGGCGGACCGGGCGAGGTACCCGCGCACGCCCTCGTAGAGGCTCGCGAGACCGACGTAGCCGAAGCCGACCTGGAACAGCACGAGGAACGGCAGCGAGTAGTAGACGCCGCGCTCGACGAGGTAGAGCACGCCGTACGTCATGTACGCGGCGAGGGCGAGCTCGACGATCGGCTGGAAGGTCACCGCCGCCTTGTAGCGCTTCTTCACGACCGAGTCGCCCGCCGACTTCACCCCGTGCTTCGGCGTGCGGGTGAAGGCGGTCTCGTAGCCCATGAGCGCCTCGACGACGGCGCGCGCCTGGTTCACCGCGAGGCCGATGCCGAGCGCCATCACGAACGGCAGGTACTTCACCCGCTCCCAGCGCGTCTTCCCCTGCTCGCGCTGGCTCGCCATGTAGAAGAAGACGACGCTGAAGGTCGCGGCCGCGAAGAACGGCAGGTCGAGGAAGAGCACCTCGAGCGCGCCGTGCGAGACCCGCACCACCACCGTGATCGGCAGGAGGATGGCGAGCGGGATCATCATGAGATACCCGAGGTTCGCGGTGAGGTGCATGAACGCCTCCCGCTTGACCGCCCTCGGCACGTCCGCGCGGCGGATGAGCGGGAGGAGCTTCAGGGCCGTCTGGATGGAGCCCTTCGCCCAGCGGTGCTGCTGACTCTTGAACGCGTTCATCTCGACCGGGACCTCGGCCGAGGTCACGACGTGCGGGAGGTAGACGAACTTCCAGCCCTTCATCTGCGTGCGGTACGAGAGATCGAGGTCCTCGGTGAGCGTGTCGTGCTGCCAGCCGCCGCCGCTCGCGATGGCGTCGCGGCGCCAGATCCCGGCGGTGCCGTTGAAGTTGAAGAACAGGCCGGAGCGGTTGCGCGCGGTGTGCTCGATGACGAAGTGGCCGTCGAGCAGGATCGCCTGCGCCTCGGTGAGGAGCGAGTACGAGCGGTTCAGGTGGCCCCAGCGCGTCTGGACCATCCCGACCTGCGGGTCGGTGAAGAAGTCGAGGGTGCGGCGGAGGAAGTCCGACTCGGGGATGAAGTCCGCGTCGAACACCGCGACGAACTCGCCCTTCGCGAGCGTGAGCCCGTGCTCGAGCGCCCCCGCCTTGAAGCCCTTGCGGTTCGTGCGGTGCACGTAGGCGATGTCGAGCCCGGTCTTCCGGTGCCGGTCGACGCACGCGCGCGCGATGCCCTGCGTCTCGTCGGTCGAGTCGTCGAGCACCTGGATCTCGAGGAGATCGCGCGGGTAGTCCATCTTCGCGACGGCGTCGATGAGCCGCTCCGTCACGTACATCTCGTTGAAGATCGGCAGCTGGATGGTGACGCGCGGGAGCTGCTCGAAGCGGCCCTTCGGCGACGGCAGCCGGTACTTGTGCCGGTAGTACAGGTACGCCATCGCGTACCGGTGCGAGCCGTACACCGAGAGGAGGAGCAGCAGGAGGGCGTACGCGACGACGACCGATAGCTCGATGGCGCTCATCTGTCCGTTTTTTCGGGATGCGGCAGGGCGACCGCTCCCCTGGCGGGGACCTGCAAAACCGGGCGGACTATAGCCTCCCCGTCCGCGAAGTCAATCAAGCCAAAACCTGCGCCCCGACAGGCGAAAACGGGATTGTTCCGCGCAGGTTACCTCCTCGCACCCGGGCGCCCTCCCGCGCGGCAGGTGCGACCTCGGAGACGGCCCCCGCGCGGTCCGCCTCAAACGTCATTCGCGCTTCACCGCGAGGCCTGGAGAAGGCGGCGCGGAGGCCTTCAGAATGTCGACGGCGCGCAGGTAGTCGAGGGCGGTGTGCAGCGGGTGGTCTTCGCTCCCCGGTGCCCCTGCACCCGCCCCGGAAGTAGCGTCCGGAGAGATCGACTCGTTGCGGAGGTGACCCTTCAGGTCCTTCTCACCGGGGGAGGCGTCCGCGACCGCCGGGGGGACACCCTCGCCGACGACCACGTCCGGCGTGATGCCCCGCTCCTGGATGGAGCGGTGCTTCGGGGTGAAGTAGCGGGCCACGGTGAGCTTCAGCCCCGAGCCGTCCTCGAGCTCCACGATGGTCTGGACCGAGCCCTTGCCGAAGGTGGGGGTGCCCATGATCACGGCGCGCCCGTGGTCCTGCAGCGCCCCCGCGACGATCTCGCTCGCGCTCGCGGTCCCCTTGTTCACGAGCACGATGATCGGGTACGGCGGCTCGGTGTCCTTCTCGCGCGCCTTCTCGACCTGGACGTCGCGGCGCCCACGCCCCTCGGTCGTCACGATGATCCCGGAGGCGAGGAAGAGGTCCGCCACCCGCACGGCCTGATCGAGGAGGCCGCCGGGGTTGCCGCGGAGGTCGAGCACGAGGCCGCGCAGCTCGCCGCCGAGCCGAGCCCGCGCGTCGTCGAGCGCCTTCTTCACGCCGCGATCGGTCCGCTCCTGGAACGCCTTCACGCGCACGTACGCGTAGCGCCGCTCCGGGTCGAGGATCCTGAGCTCGACGCTCTGGGCCCGGACGTGGTCGCGCACGAGCGTGAGCGCCTGCGGCGCGGAGAACCCGTCGCGCATCACCTCGAGCACCGCCCGCGTCCCCGCCGGGCCCTTCATGCGGCGGATGGACTCGGCGAGCGGCAGGTCCTTCGTGGGCGTCCCGTCGATGGCGAGGATCCGGTCGCCGGGGCGCAGGCCCGCGCGCTCGCCGGGCGAGTCCGCGAGGGGCGCGACCACGGTGAGCGCGCCGCCCGAGATCGCGACCTCCACGCCGAGCCCGTCGAACTCGCCGGTCGTGTCCTCCCGAAGCTGCCGGTACACGTCGGGCCGCATGAACGAAGAGTGGGGGTCGAGCCGCCCGACGATCCCGTCGATCGCGCCGTAGACGAGCTCCTGCTCCTTCACGTCCTCGACGTAGTCGTTCTCGACCTTCTCGAGCACCTCGGCGAACACGTCGAGCGGGCGGTACGGCGCGGCGGCCCCGCGCCGCGCGGCCGAGGCCACGTGCTCCACGCCGAGCCCGGCGAGGAAGGCGACCGCGAGCGCGCCGACGAGCGCGATGCGGGGGAGGAAGGGCCGGCGCGTCATGGGGCGATCATACCCGAGGCGCGCGACCGGTTGGAGCGCCGCCGCCGGGCGTCTTTGAGCGATCCGGGGCCGGTCACGGCGCGAGCCAGGGGCGCGGATCCACTGGGCGCCCGCGCTCGCGCAGCTCGAAGTACAGGTACGGCCCCTTGAGCGAGCCCGAGTCCCCGACCGTGCCGAGCACCGCGCCCGCGTCCACGACCTCGCCCATGGCGGTCTGCATCGCGCCGAGGTGCGCGAAGAGCGTGTGGTAGCCCTCCCCGTGCTCCACGATGACGAGGTTGCCGTACCCCTTGAACCAGCCGGCGTGGACCACCCGGCCTGGCGCGACCGAGCGGACCGGGGCGCCGGCGCGGGCGGCGATGTCGAGCCCGTTCTGCACCGTGACGGTGTTGAACTTGGGGTTCACGATGCGGCCGAAGCCCACCGCGATGGCCCCGACGGTGGGCGCCGGCAGCCGCCCCCTGCGCGCGGCGAACCCGCCCGGCAGCGCGCTCCCCACCCGCGGCGGCGGGAGGGTGGCCACGAAGTCCGCGAGCCGCCTCGCCTGCGTGGCCGCCTCCCGCGCCGCGCGCTCGTGGAACCCGCGCGCGCTGCGGAGCGCCGTGAGCAGCGTCTCGCGCTCCTCGCGGCGCGCCTCCGCCTGCGTGCGCCGCTCCACCGCCTCGCCGGCGAGCGCGTCGAGCCGGGCCGCCTCTCGGGCGCGCTCGGCC
>NZ_JALCZC010000048.1:1312-30168 GCF_022690805.1 Anaeromyxobacter sp. SG66 | reverse complement strand
GAGGAGCCCGCCCGCGCCGTGCGGCGCGAGCCCGCGCCGCGGCCGCGCGAGACGCGCGTCGCCCAGGCGACGCCGCCGCCCCCGGCGCCGACCCCTGCGCCCGCACCTGCTCCGGCCCGCAAGAAGGACGTCCTCGACTTCGAGTCGAACGACGCTGCGCTCGACGAGGCGCTCGGCGGCGGCTCGGGCTCCGCCCGCCGGTCCGTCTACGTCCCCCCGCGCCCCGGCGGCGAGGTGCCCGCGAAGCTGAGCTCCGCGCAGATCAACGAGTCGGTCGCCCAGCGGATGGACGGTCTCCAGCGCTGCATGTCTGAGCAGAAGGCGCGCGACGCCGAGGCCACCGGCACGCTCAGGATGCGCTGGATCATCAACGCGGACGGCTCGGTGCGCGAGGTGAAGTGCCTCACGCCCGAGTTCGCGAGCGGTCAGTTCGCCCAGTGCCTCGCGGGCGTCGTGAAGAGCATCAAGTTCCCGCGCTCCACGACGACCGGCCAGGAGGTCACCTTCCCGTTCCGGTTCTGATCCCGGGCCGTCGCCGCGGGCGGCGCGTCGCGCGCCCCCGCGGCACGACGCCGCGCCGCCCACCGCGAACGAGCGGGCGGGCGATCGGACGGCCCGCCGGGTCGGCTTGACCGGAGGGCGCGCCGCTGCCACTGTCCCGCGGACCCCGAGGACGAGGAGAGGTGGCGTTGCACACGAAGCTCGCGCCGGTGCCGGCCGGCGGGTACCGACCTCTCGAGCGGATGGGGATCGCCGAGCTCGAGGCGCTGCGCGTGATCCTCCGCGGCGGCTCCGTCATCGACTGGCGGCGGCTCAACTTCCGTGATCGGGAGGAGGTCGAGGGCTACCTCCGCCTGAACCAGTTCGACCACGAGGACATCCGCGACGTGCGGCGGCTGCGCGCCATCCTCGCCCAGGCCGTCGAGTACCTCCGCTCCGTGTTCGGCTACCGCGTCGCGGTGCCCGTCGCCGAGCCCGAGGACGTCCGCGACCTGTTCCTCTTCGCCTCGGGGACGCTCGAGCCCCGGCGCTTCCGGCGGATCGCGTGCGTCGTGCTCAAGGTGATGCACGTGATCCACCACCTCGAGGCGCGCGAGCTCCTGTTCCGCACGCCGCTCCGCGAGTCCGACCTCGCGCAGCGCGCGCACCGGCGGATCATGGCCGAGGCGGACCGGATGCGCGCGGCGGGCCTGCCCGTGATCGAGTTCGCCGGCAACTCCAAGTCGCGCGACTCGCTCGTCACGAAGCTGCTCGCCAAGAAGGAGTCCGTCGCGGCGCAGGTGTTCGACCGGGTCCGCTACCGGATCGTGACCGAGCGCACCGACCAGATCGCGCCGGTCGTGTGGCACCTCACCCAGACGCTGTTCCCGTTCAACTACGCGGTGCCCGGCCAGACGCAGAACAGCCTGGTCCGCTTCCAGGAGCTGCTCGCGAGCCACCCGCGCGGCTCGGCGATCGCCGCGGAGCTGCAGCTCCCGGCGGACCTCGAGCGGCGCGATCCCGCCGCCAAGCGCAACGAGTTCAGCGGCCGCGACTTCCGGGTGCTCAACTTCGTCGTCGACCTGCCGGTCCGGATCGACGACCTCATGCCGCCGCTCGATCCCATGGCGGACGAGCTCGGCCGGATCGTGTTCTCCCTCGTCGAGTTCCAGGTGGTGGACGCGGCGACCGCCGCGCGGAACGAGGAGGGGGACTCGTCGCACGAGCGCTACAAGCGCCGGCAGCACCATCGCGTGCTGCGGCGGCTCTCGCGCGGGCTGGTCGTCCCGAAGAAGGGGAAGCGAGGTGGGGGATGAGGGAGACGACGAAGGAGAGCCCGGTGGACCGCGGCGAGGTGGAGCTGCCCGGCCGGTGCCAGGTCTGCGGGGCCGAGGGGAAGACCATCGCGGTGCCGTCCGCGCCGCCGCCGAACGAGTTCTGCGCCCGCTGCGCCATCGAGTATGGCGAGGCGGCCGCGGCCGACGAGGCTGACGAGGACGAGCCCTAGGCCCGCGTCGGGACGAGCCCTCCGGCGCGCGCCGTCGCGGAGCGGCGGGAGGCTTCAGGTCCCCGACTCGAGCAGGGCCTCGGCCTCGAGCGGGAGCTCGACCGTGAACCGGGCTCCCTCGCCCGGCCGGCTGTAGAGGGCGATGCCGCCCCCGTGCGCCTCCGCGATCTGGCGCGCGATGAAGAGGCCCAGGCCGAGCCCGCCGTAGTTGCGCGGCGAGACCGCCCGCTCGAAGCGGCCGAAGACGCGGTCGACGTCCCCGGGGTCGATGCCGATGCCCTCGTCGCGCACCTCGAGGCGGGCGACGCCCCCCGCCGCCGTCACGTCGACGTGGACGGGCTTGCCGGCGCCGTACTTGAGGGCGTTCGAGAGCAGGTTCGTGAGGAGCTGCTCGAGGCGGAGCCGGTCGAACCGGCCGACGACCGGGGCGGGGGCGGCCACGGACAGGACGCAGCCGGCGCGAGACGCGTCGGGCGCGAAGCGCGCGCCGAGCTCCCGCGAGAGCCGGGCGAGGTCGAGCTCCTCGCGGGAGAGGCGCATGCGTCCGGAGGCGATCCGCGAGACGTCGAGGAGGCCGTCCACGAGGCCGACCAGTCTTCCGGTCTGGCGGAGCGCCGCGTCGAGCTTCCCCGCGAGCCGAGCGTCGCAGCCCTCGAGCTCGCGGCCGAGCGCCTCGAGCCGGAGCTGCAGGCTCGTGAGCGGCGTCTTGAGCTCGTGCGAGGCGACCGCCATGAACTCGTCGCGCACCCGCACCGCCTCGGCGAGCTCTCCCGCGAGGGCGTGCGCCCGCCGCTCCGCGGCGTGGGTGCGGAGCAGCGCGCGCAGGAGCGCGACGAGCTCGGCTGCCTCGAACGGCTGGACGAGGTAGGCGTCGGCGCCGGCCTCGAGCCCGTGGACCCGGTCGCCGGTCTCCACCAGCGCGGCGGAGGTGAGGAGCACCGGGATGGAGGAGGTGGCCTCGGAGCCCTTCAGCCGGCGGCAGACCTCGTACCCGTCGATCCCCGGGAGCCGCACGTCGAGCACCACGGCGTCGAACGGCGTGGCCTCCAGGGCCGCGAGGGCTTCCTCCCCCGACTCGGCCTCGTCCACCTCGAAGGCGACGGCGGAGAGCATCCGGGTGACGAGATAGCGGGCGGCGGCACGGTCGTTGACGTTGAGGATCCTGGGCGGCGGCATCGAGGCGGGGGTCTCTCGCGAGGTGTCGGGGCGTCCCCGCCGCCGTGAGGCGCGCGCGAGACGCAGTAGGACATTATGTGCGAACGACCCGGCGCGCTCGTCCGAGGCAGCGCCTTTTCACCGGGGTGCCCTCGGCGGGGCGCCCGGGCGCTCGCCCGCTCCGGCGCCTCAGCCGGCGGCGGCGGCGAAGCTCACGGAGTCCGTCCCGTCGGTCCACTGCGCGTAGTGGAGGACCCGCGCGGCGCGCCCGCTCGCGCGCAGCGCCGCGTAGATGGGGGCGACCCCGCAGAGCCTCCGCCGTGCGTCCTCGCGGACCGCGTCGCGGTGGAACCCGTCCGCGTCTCCGGCAGCCAGGTACGAGAGGGTGCGCCGGTCGGCGGCGGCGTGGGCCGCGAGCTCTTCCGCAGTGGGCGGGCGCGGGTCGCCGTAGAGCGGGCCGACGTGGGCGAGATCGGCCGCGGCGACGAAGCAGACTCGCCGGCCGGAGGTCGCGCGGGCGAGCGCCGCCAGGAACGGGCGCGTCGCCTCGGCGGGCGCGGCGAGGTGGGAGATGCTCGAGCAGAGCACCGGCAGGACCGTGAACGGACGGCGGAGGAGGTGGCGCAGCACCACGACCTGGAGCTCCACCGAGTGCTCGCCCGCGTGGCAGAGCTCGTCCGCGAGCACCTCCTCCGCGCCGAGGCGGGCGGCGATGGCCTCCACCGCCGCGCGATCGGTCGCCACCGCGCCGAGCGGCGTGGCGTAGTCGAGGCGGGTGAGGGTGAAGAGGTGCGGCGGGGTCGCGTGCGCCGTGCCGAAGACGACGAACAGGTCGGCGTCGGTCGCGGCGAGCGCGCGGTACGCGCGGGCGTAGCCGGCGGCGCCGCGCGGGTAGTCGATGTGCGGGGCGACGAGGAGGCGGACGGGCTCGCACGGCGGGGGCGCGACCCCGTCGCGGAGCCAGCCGTCGAGCGCGCGGCGGAGCGCGATCGGGTCGTCGGGATAGACCGCGCCCGCCCAGGCGGCAGGGCGGAAGGGGAGGGCGCGGAAGCTCGAGAGCGCGCCGGAGGTCTCGCCGTCGCTCGCGTCTCCCACCGCCCGCTCCTTACTTGCGGCCGCGCTTGCGCGCCTTCTTGCGCGCCTGGCGCTCCGCCTTGCGCTTCTTGTTGCGCGCGTCTCGGTCCTTCTTGGACTCGAGCGCGATCGGCTCGGGCGCGTAGCCCATGAGCCGCGCCCGCGCCATCGCGCCGGCGGACATGGGCGGCGTGTAGCCCTTCGGCAGCCCCATCTGCTGCGCCATCGCCGCGTCCGGCACGAGCCCGCCCGAGAGCGCGCGCTCCACCGCCTGCGCGTCGGCGCCGAGCACGTCCTCCATGCCCTTGCCCTGCAGCTTGCGCAGGCTCATGAGCTGCTTCACGCCGGGGAGGCGCGAGAGCAGGCCGGGGGCGGAGCCGATCTGCTTCATCACCCCGCGCATGGAGTTGTACTGCTTGAGGAGGTCGCGGACCTCCTTCTCTCCGCGCCCCGAGCCGCGCGCGATCCGCTTGAGGCGCGCGTCGTTGATGACGTCGGGGCGCTGGCGCTCGACCTTCGTCATCGAGTCGACCATGGCGACGATCTTGGTGAGCGCCTGGTCGTCGAACTGGAAACCCTCCGGCAGGTCGCCGAAGAGCGGGAACTTCTCCATCAAGTCGCCGAGCGGACCCATCTTCCGGACGAGCCGGATCTGGTTCACGAAGTCCTCGAGCGTGAAGTCGCCCGAGAGGATCTTCTGCGCCTCGGCCTCCGCCGTCTCCTCGTCGACGTGCTGCTCGAAGTCCTTGACGAGCCCGACGATGTCGCCGAACCCGAGGATGCGGGAGGCGAGCCCCTCGGGGCGGAACTCCTCGAGCCGGTCGAGCGACTCGCCCATGCCGAGGAACTTGATGGGCTTGCCGGTGACCTCCTTGATGGAGAGCGCGGCGCCGCCGCGCGCGTCGCCGTCGAGCTTCGTGAGGATGAAGCCGTCGAGCGAGAGGCGGCGGTCGAACTCGGAGGCGGTCTTCACCGCGTCCTGGCCGATCATGGCGTCGGCGACGAGGAGGATGTTCTCCGGCGCGACGTTCCGCTTGATGTCCTCGAGCTCCACCATGAGCTCCTCGTCGACGGCGAGGCGGCCCGCGGTGTCGTAGATGACGACGTTCGCCTTCTCGCGCTGCGCCGCCTCGAAGGCGTGCAGGCACATCTCCGGCGGCGACACGCCCGGCTCGTGGAACACCGGCACGCCGAGGCGCTCGCCGAGGACCTTGAGCTGATCGACGGCGGCGGGGCGGTACACGTCGGCGGCGACGAGGAGGGGCTTCTTCCCCTCCTTGAGGAGCTTGTTCGCGATCTTGCCGGCGGTGGTCGTCTTGCCGGAGCCCTGCAGGCCGACCATCATCACGCCGGTCGGACGCCCCCGCACCGCGTCGCGGAGCGAGGTGTCGACCGGGCCCATGAGCGCCTCGAGCTCGTCGTGGCAGATCTTGACGAAGTGGTCCTGGGGCGTGACCCGAACGACGCCCTTCTCCGTCTTGACCTTGGTCTCGACGACCTCGCCGATGGCCTTCTCGCGCACGCGCGCGACGAAGCGCTTCACGACCTCGAAGGAGACGTCCGCCTCGAGCAGCGAGACGCGGATGTCGCGCAGCGCGTCGTCGACCACCTCGGGGGTGATCTCCGTCCGCCCCTTCAGCTTGTTCCGCGCTGCCTTGAACCCCTTGGATACGGTCTCGAGCATGGGACTCCGGGTGCCTCCGCCAGGCCCGCGCTTATAACACGGAGATGTCTGGGAATCCGCCCATGGACGAGGGTCCGCGCTTCTTCACCGTCGAGGAGGCCAACGCGCTCGTGGCCGAGCTGGAGCTCGATTTCGGGCGCCTCGCGGCCGCCCGCGCCGAGCTCGGCCCGCTCGTCGAGTCGCTCGGCGGCGCCGACGTCGCGGTGGCCCTCCTCCGGGGAGACGGCCCCCCGGAGGGCAGGGAGGCGGACGCCGCTCGGCTCGAGCGGCTGGCCGGTGAGATCACCCGCGTCATCGAGCGCGTGAACGGCATGGGCTGCCTCGTGAAGGACGTCGAGGCGGGGCTCGTGGACTTCTACGCCGTGGTCGAGGGCGAGCCGGCGTTCCTCTGCTGGCAGTTCGGCGAGCCGGCCGTGAGCCACTGGCACCCGCTCGAGGGAGGCTTCGCGGCCCGCGAGGAGATCGCCGGGGTGAGCGTCCGGCCGCCCACGTTCCGGAACTGAGGGAGGGCGCCCCGCGCCGCCGCCGTGCCGTTCGCGTACTACGCGCGCCTGTCACCGCGGGAGAAGGCGATCTACCGCGCCAGCGACGCGGTCCCGGCCATCCCGGTGCCGGGCGTCGCCTCGCTGCACCCGCAGGTCGAGTCGCTGCGGGAGGCTCTCGCGCGCGACGACGGCGAGGCGGTGGCGCGCGCCGCCTTCGCGCTGTGCGCGG
The DNA here is from genome assembly GCF_022690805.1 of Anaeromyxobacter sp. SG66. Lineage (NCBI taxonomy): Bacteria > Pseudomonadati > Myxococcota > Myxococcia > Myxococcales > Anaeromyxobacteraceae > Anaeromyxobacter > Anaeromyxobacter sp. SG66. The sequence goes on along the minus strand of NZ_JALCZC010000048.1, from coordinate 23,554 downwards.
GGATCTCCCGGGCGCTCGGCGCGCGCACGCCGAAGCTCGAGATCCACGCGGTCCGGCCGAGCGCGGACTGGGGCGAGCTGCACGGCCTCTACACCCCCGATCCCGACGAGCCGCCCTGCATCCGCGTCTGGATGCGCACCGCCCGCCACGCGCGCGTGGTCGCGTTCCGCACGTTCCTTCGAACGCTCCTCCACGAGCTCGTGCACCACCTCGACCTCGAGGTGCTCGGGCTCGAGTGGTCGTTCCACACCGAGGGCTTCTTCAAGCGGGAGTCGAGCCTGTTCCACCAGCTCGTGCCGGAGGCAGCCCGGGCGCCGTCGCGGCGGGCGTGAGGCCTCGCGCGCTCGTCGCCGAGCGGTCAGATCCGCTCGGCGGCGTCCGCGGAGAGCTCGGCGACCGTCGAGAGCAGGTCGTCGATGCTGAACGGCTTCGGCAGGTACCGGTCCGGCTGCGCGTCGCCAGGCGGCGACGCAGAGACGACGACCACCGGGATGCCCGCCAGGGCTGGGTCCGCGAGCTGCTCCTGGCGGAACTGCCACCCGCTCATGACGGGCATGAGGAGGTCGAGGAGGATGACATCCGGTCGCGGGCAGTCGCGCAGCACGTCGAGCGCGTCCTGCCCGTTCTCGGCGAGCGCGACGTCGTAGCCCTCGCCGCCGAGGGCCTCGGCGAGCGCCTCGCGGATGTCGGGATCGTCCTCGACGACGAGGACGGCGCCGCGCGACCGCATGCGGCGGGCGCGAGAGGACATGAGTGGGTGTGCCTGAGCCGGGATGAATGCCATCTTCGTGTCCCTCGCCGAGCCCGTGAACCCGCCGCCACGCCACCGTGCCGTATCGACACGGAGGACGTCGCAGGGCGTGGCCCGGGCCTCGCGAGGTCGCTGATGGTGCAAACGCGTTGCCTGAAGCGATCGTTCCGGGAAGCGCCCTGAATCTCTCCCCGCGCCACTTCTGGGACGCACTGCGTCGTTGACGGGCGTGCGAGCGGGCCTCGCGCCGGTCGTCGGTGCTGCCGGATGACCGCTCGGGCGTCCGCTAGCGCGAGCGCAGCATGCTCTGGCCCACCCAGTCGCTCGCGAACTGGTAGGCGATGCGCCCGCTGCGATCGCCCTTCTGATTCGACCAGGCGACGGCCGCCTCCGCCGCCTGCCGATTCCACGCCGGCTCGGCGCCCGCCCTCTCGCAGAGCTTCGTGACCCACTGCCTCGCCACGGCCACGTACTCGTCCTGCGAGAAGGCGTGGAACCCGACCCAGAGGCCGAACCGCCCCGACAGCGAGATCTTCTCCTCGACCGCCTCGCCGTGGTGGATCTCGTTCTTGACGAGCAGCGCCCCGAGGTTGTCCGTCTCGAACTCCGGGATGAGGTGGCGCCGGTTGGAGGTGACGTAGATGAGGACGTTCTCGGGCGGCGCGTACACGGAGCCGTCGAGCGCGCTCTTCAACATCTTGTAGCTCGACTCGCCCACCTCGAACGAGACGTCGTCCGAGAAGAGGAGGAAGCGATACGGCTGCCCGGCGACCTCGTCCACGATGGCCGGGAGGCTCACCAGGTCGTCCTTGTCGACCTGGATGATGCGCAGGCCCTCGGACGCGTACGCGCGGAGGAGCGCCCGCACGAGCGACGACTTCCCGGTCCCGCGCGTCCCCCACAGCAGGACGTTGTTCGCGGGGAAGCCGGCGAGGAACTGGCGCGTGTTCGCCTCGACGATGCGCTTCTGCTCCTCGATGCCGAGCAGGTCCGAGAGCTGGATCCCCTCGACGCTCGAGACGGCCTCGAGGTAGCCGGCGAACGAGTGGCGCCTCCAGTTCGCCGCGTGGGTCCTGCCCCAGTCGATCTTCTCGATGGGCTTCGGGAGCAGGAGCTCCATCGACGAGAGGACGCGGCGCAGCTGGTCTTGGACGTCCGGGTCGAGCGGCATCGGGAAACGATAGCACCCGCGGCGCGCGCCTCGCGAGGCGTCCCCCCGGCCCACGCGCTCGAGGCGTCCGGCCGCGGTGTGACGAGCCTCGGCACGCTCGCGAGCGCCGCGCTGAACCGATGGAACGGCCCCGGTGCGGGAGCGCCGGGGCCGCTGGACGGCCGGATCAGGTCAGCACGCGATCAGGCGTCGCCCGGTCTACGGCGACTCCATCGGTTTGGAGTAATCGCTCGCGCACAGCGGGGGCCACCCCTCGTCATACCGGAACGTCAGGCCCGACTTCTCGACGTTCGTGACGCACAGGTCGTACTCGCCGTACGGGAACGCGCGCAGGGCGAACTTCGCGATGCCCTCTCTATTGGTCGTGACCCTCTGCGTGAGCATCGTCGGGCCATACAACACCCGCCATTCGGCCGTGACGGTCGCCCTGCTCAGGTCCACACCGGTGAAGTGGCGGATGTTGACCGCCGCCGTGTAGTTCCACAGACGGCCGGACCGGATGGCCCCGTAAGAGAAGTCGATGAAAGCGACGTACATGTACGGTTCGGTTGACGGCGTCACGTAGGTTTCAGCCGTTCCCTGAAGGCCGCCGGCGTCGGTCGCCGCGACGGTCACCGTGTAGGACCCGGACGCGTCATAGGTGTGCGGGGGCCCCTGGCAGATGATGTCTACGTTCCCGAGGGCCTGCATTTCGGGCGTGGGGTCGGGCGTCGGGAACAGGGTCAGGACCTCGCCAGTCTCGGGGCCCCCGCCGTCGCCGTAGTCGACCGTGCACGACTCGATCGCGTCGTCATTGCTCCAGAGCGACGCAACCGCACTCGTCTCGTAACCGACGACGGGAAGACGAGGGTCGAGCTGAACCTCCTGGACGTGCGGAGCCTGGTTCGGCCTCACATAGACGGCGGCGTTGTCCCAGATCTCGGGCTCGGTCGCGTGGATTAGATGCAGGCACACCGTGTAGTAGCCCTCCTGCGAGAAGGTCAGGTCCACGAAGTCGACGACGATGGAGTTGACGTTGAAGGAAGGTTCGGTGACGCCGCAGGTGCCTGATGCGTTGGGATAGGGGCCGGTGAAGGCGTCGTACCAGCCCTCCACGCTGTAGCCCGCGGGGTAGGCCGGGGTTCCGTCCTTCAAGGTTCTGAGCACGAACCTCTGCGTGGTGCCCAACACCACGGGACCCTGCTCGATACCGGCGCCGTTCGTCCACGTGAAATACTGATTCGAATAGGCGACCGCCGCCGCCGGAGCCAGACCGACGAGCAGCGCCGTCGTGAGCGAGACCAACCGTTTCATGTCCGCCTCCTCATCTCTCGACGCGATGCAGCTCGAGTGACGGGACGAGGATGCGCCCCGATTCGCGAGGCTCGGCGCGAATCATCGTGTGACCCGTGGCTCCTATGACCTGCGGGTGCGCCCGCAGGACGCGCTTGCGACCCTGCCTGCGCCGACAACGCTCATGCCCTGGCCCGGGCACTCGCTCTCCGGCCGCGCGCGCCGCCTGCGTGCCGCAGCCCCGCAGTGGTCGAGGCTGGTATTCGCGCGACACGCCTAGAGTGCGCGTGAGCAATTCGCGCCATTGCAGGCGTGACGAGGGGACCATGCACGCACACGCGATCCGGATCGTCTTCGCGGTCGTCGCGGCTGCGACGGTCGCGCACGGCAGCTCCCACACCGCCGCGCAGGAGCTCACGAGCCTGAGCACGTGTGTCCAGCTCCAGGACGGAGTGCCGATCACCAACCTCTGGGCGGCGCAAGGCCAGCAGCGCTGCTTCGGCCTCACCGTGCCCGCCGGCCAGCGATCACTGACAGTGGACGTGACCCAGCTGACCGGCAACGCCGATCTCTACGTCCGGTTCGGCGCAATGCCGACGCTCAGGGAGTACGACTGCCGGAGCAGCGCGAGGACCGGCGGCGACAGGTGCACGATCGCCGACCCCGCGCCCGGCACCTGGTTCGTGATGCTCTACGCGCGGACCGCGTTCTCCGGCGCGACCCTCGTCGCCGCGCACGAGGGCGCGACCTGTACCCCGCTCCAGGAAGGCGTCGCCTCGACGGGGCTCTCGGCGGCGCAAGGTGAGCAGCCCTGCTTCGCGATCGGCGTGCCCGCCGGTCAGAGCTCCCTCGTGGTCTCCACGGCGGGAGGGACGGGGAACGCCAACCTGTACGTCCGTCAGGGCTGGGTGCCCACCACGAGGACGTACGACTGCCGGAGCGCGGCGAGGACCAACGACGAGTCGTGCACGATCCCCAACCCCTCCGCCGGGGCCTGGTACGTGGTGCTCGACGCGGACAAGGCCTACTCCGGCGTCGCGCTCACGGCGACCTACGCCGCGCAGCCGAGCGGGTCACTCGTCGTCAATAGTCTCGAGGACGTGGCGAGCCCGACGGGCCGCGCGGTGACGCTGAGGTCGGCGCTCGCGGCCGCCGCCTCGGGCGAGCGGATCACGTTCGACCGCTCGCTCGACGGCGGGACGATCCTGCTGTCGATCGTGGGGGACGAGCACACGGTGCTGAAGGGCGAGGTGTACGCGGCGGGCGCGTTCTCCGGATACCAGGAGCGCGACTATGGGCGCTCGGCGCTGTACGCGCGCAAGGACGTCGTCATCGACGCCTCGATGCTGCCGAACGGCATCACCCTGCGCTGGAACGGCGGCGACACCAGCCACGCGCGCGTGCTCGCGGTCTACGGCAACCTGGCGATGAACAACGTCATGATCTCGTCGGGTTCCTCGGTTGCCGAACCCATCTCCGGCTCCACCCAACCGTTCACGCTGGCCAGGGGCGGCGGCCTGGCGGTGTGGGGCACCGCCACGCTCGAGCGGTGCACGATCGCGGGCAACACGGTCGTGGGCGACACCCAGGCCTCCCGTGACCGCGGCAGCTACGGCGGCGGGATCTACGCCAACGGCCTCGTCCTGCGCGGCGTCGTCGTGAGCGGGAACGCGGCGATCGGATACGGGGCCGCGGGAGGCGGCGTCTACTCGGTCGGCGGCGCCGACAGCACGTCGGGGCGCGGCAACAACACGTTCCTCGACCGCTGCACGGTCAGCGGCAATCTCGTCCGTGCCCAGCACGCGTACGGCGGCGGCATCTTCACCCTCTCCGGCGGGCCGAACAACCTCGCCACGATGGAGATCAAGAACAGCACGGTGGCGAGGAACCTGGTGGAGGACAACGACGCCCTGCCCCAGGACGGGCAGTATTACTACCGCGGCAGCGGCGTGTACATGGGCGGCGGATCGCTCTCGGTCGTCGCGAGCACCATCGCCGAGAACGCCGTCGACGGCCCGGCCGCGATCTTCAGCGGCAGGCCGAACGTCGGCGGCGGAGGCGTGGCTGCCACCATCGGGAACGCGCACACCGTCGAGTACGTGTGGCTGCAGAACTCGATCGTCGTGGGGAACACGCTCAACGGTGTCGCCGAGGACTGGTTCCCGGGCTCGATCCTCGACTTCCGCAGCGCTGGCTACAACGTCGTGGGGCGGATCGACTTCAGCCAGATCCTGGTCCCGGTGCCGGCCTGGGGGCACCTGAACCGGAGGCGCTGGCCGAAGCTGGGCGACCAGGAGGGCGTCGCGCTCGGCGCCGCGCTCGACGTCGCAGGGGCGCGCTTCCATGAGTCGATCGTGTCCGCCGGCACGGACGCCGGCGGGCCTGCGCTCCTCTGGTACCCGCCGGGCACGGCGGCCGCCGACAAGATCCCGGCCGCCCCGTACCCGCTCACGTATGTGAACGGCCGATACACGGGCTACGGTGTCCCGACGGACGACTTCCTGAACCACGTGATCCTGCAGCTCAGACAGGAGTACGGGTCCGAGCTGGGCAGCGACTTCGGGAGCGGGTTCGGGGACCTGACCGGGACCACCTGGTACGAGCACCCCGTCACCTGGCCTTCCGACCCGCGGAACGCGCCCTGGATCAAGTTCTGGCGCGATCTCGACGTCGCGATCGGCGACAGGCTCGGGATGGTCCGCCTCGGTGACGACTTCTGGGGAACGTTCGTGACCGGGCCGCTCGGCAACGTGTCCCTCACCGTCGAGCGGGTGACCCAGACGTACCTGCGCGAGCCGACCGACCAGACGGGGGCGACGCGCAGCGGCGGGCTGGCGGACGTCGGGGCCATCGAGCAGTAGCGCGACGCGAGCGCGCGTCGCGCGACGGCTCGACCAAGGATGGGAGAGTAGGGCCGCCCGGGATCGAACCGGGACGCCGCTTCCGCGGCAGCGGATTTTAAGTCCGCCGCGTCTGCCAGTTCCGCCACGGCCCCAGGAGCACCTACGCCACCTCGCGCGTCGCGCGTAACCATGGCGTAACCAACCGTACCAGTTCGAGGCGCAACCAACCGTACCAGTTCCAGCCCTCTTCATGGGACGAGAGAGCCACACGCCGCCACTCGATCCGTGCCGCCGCTTCGGAGAGACCGCTCTCCAATGCGTGAGGATGGGTACGGGATGACGATCGGCCGGCACGAGCAGGGCGGCACCCCATCTTGCATCCGAGACGTCCATCCGGTATGACGGATGTCGCCGCTGCCGCAGGACCCTGGCCCAGATACAACCGCAAACGCTACGCACTGCTCGATCGCAGCGGCGCGGGGAGGTTGCATGTCCGACGAAGCTCATCTGGACCCGAACATCCCCGGGAACCCCGCGTACCACTTCACCATCGTGCCGCCGGGGTCGCCTGCGAAGGCCGGCTGGGCGGGGCGCGCCGCGCTCGTGCCCGGCGCTCGCCTGGGCACGCAGTGCGTCCATGCCGGCGTGCAGCCCGATCCCACGTACGGCGCGGTGATGCCGCCGATCTACCAGTCGTCCACGTTCGCGTTCCGCGACGTGTGCACGAACGCCGGCTACGACTACACGCGCAGCGGCAACCCGACGCGCGCGGCGCTGGAGGAGGCGCTCGCGGTCCTGGAGGGCGGCTCGGGCGCCACCTGTACGAGCACGGGCATGAGCGCGGTGATCGTCGCGCTGAACCTCCTCCCGCACGGCAGCCATCTCCTCTGCACCGTGGACTGCTACGGAGGCACCTTCCGCGCACTGGAGCACGCGAAGGCCGCCTACGGTCTCGAGGTCACGTACCTCGACCTCGCCGACCTCGACGCGGTCGCCGCCGCCTTCCGGCCGAACACGCGCATGGTCTGGATCGAGACCCCCTCGAATCCGCTCCTGCGCCTGACCGACGTCGCCGCGGTCGCCGCGCTCGCGCGACGCCACGACGCGCTCACCGTCGTCGACAACACGTTCCTCTCGCCGGCCTCCCAGCAGCCGTTCCGGCGCGGCGCCGATCTCGTGGTCCACTCCACGACGAAGTACCTGAACGGACACAGCGACGTGGTGGGCGGCGCGGTCGTGGCCGCGCCCGGCAAGAACCTGCTGGTCCAGCGGATCCAGAGCGTCAACAACCTGCTAGGCACGTCGCAGAGTCCGCACGATTGCTTCCTCGTCCTGCGCGGCCTCAAGACGCTGCAGCTCCGCATGCGCGCGCACGAGGCCGGGGGCCGGGCCGTCGCCGATTTCCTCGCCGCGCACCCAGCGGTCGCGAAGGTGCACTATCCGGGGCTCGCGAGCCACCCGCAGCACGCGCTCGCGCGGCAGCAGCAGACCGGCTTCGGCGGCATGGTGAGCTTCGAGCTGGCCGACGGCCGGCGTGATCGTGTCGACCACGTGCTGAGGACCCTGCGCTGGTTCACGCTCGCGGAGAGCCTGGGCGGTGTGGAGAGCCTGGTCGCGCACCCCGCGTCGATGACGCACGCGTCCATGTCGCCCGAGGCCCGCCAGCGCGCCGGCATCACCGATGGCGTGATCCGGCTCTCCGTCGGGATCGAGGAGCCCGCGGATCTGATCGCCGACCTGGACGCGGCCCTGCGCACGCTCCCGGCCTGACCGTCGCCGCGGCGGGCCGCACCGCGCACCGGCCCCCCAGAGCGCGTCCCCATCCGGCGTGGCAGACGTTTTGCTACCATGACGGACGTGGCCGAGATAACGGAAGTTCCTCCGCTAAGTTTGCGCGCATGATCCACGACGACATCCTCGCCCTCGTGGGGCGAACCCCGTTGCTGCGCCTGAAGCCGCAGCCCGGTCAGGTCGCGGCGGTCGCCGCAAAGCTCGAGTCGTTCAATCCGGGCGGGAGCGTCAAGGATCGCGTCGCCCTCGAGATGATCCTCGCCGCAGAGCGCGAGGGGCGCATCGCTCCGGGGCGCACCACGCTCATCGAGCCGACGTCGGGCAACACCGGGATCGGCCTGGCGCTGGTCGCCGCGGCCCGGGGCTATCGGCTGATCCTCACGATGCCGGAGACGATGAGCGTCGAGCGCAGGAAGCTGCTCGCCGCCTATGGCGCGGAGCTGGTGCTCACGCCGGGTGCGCAAGGGATGCGTGGCGCAGTGCGCAAGGCGGCCGAGCTTGCGCGCGAGAACGCCGACGCCTTCGTACCCCAGCAGTTCGCGAACCCCGCGAACGCCGCCGCACATCGGCGCACCACGGCGGTCGAGATCTGGGACGACACGGACGGCGGCGTGGACGTCTTCGTGTCGGGGGTGGGCACCGGCGGCACGATCACGGGAGTGGGCGAGGTGCTCAAGGCGCGCAAGGAGGGTGTGCGCATCGTCGCCGTGGAGCCCGACGACTCGCCGGTGCTCTCGGGCGGCATGCCGGGGCCGCACCACCTGCAGGGGATCGGGGCAGGGTTCATCCCCGAGGTACTCAACGTCGACGTCATCGACGAGATCGTTCGCGTCTCCACGGAGCAGGCCTTCGCGGTGACGCAGCGGCTGGCGCGCGAGGAGGGCCTGCTCGTCGGGATCTCGGCGGGCGCGGCCGCGCACGCCGCGATCGAGGTCGCACGGCGGCGCGAGAACGAAGGGAAGCTCGTCGTCGTCCTCCTGCCCGACACCGGCGAGCGCTACCTGTCGACGAGGGTCTTCTCATGAAGCAGCACCTGCCCGTCCTCAACGTCGAGGTGCCGGACAAGGCCGAGCACGTCGCGTCGACGCCGAACCCCGCGTCCCGCGAGCTCCTGCAGCGGCTCGAGGCGCTCGGGGTCGAGACGCTCTTCGACCGGTTCGAGCAGCAGAAGCCGCAGTGCACGTTCGGCCTCACCGGTCGATGCTGCCGGATGTGCCAGTGGGGGCCGTGCCGGATCGGCCCGCGCGCCGAGCGCGGCATCTGCGGCAAGGACCAGAACGCGATGGTCATCGGCAACGTGCTGCGCGCGCTCGTCGCCGGGCTCTCGGCGCACGGGCGTCACGCGCACGAGGCGATGTTCTCGGTGCTCGCCGCCGCGGACGGCAAGGCACACCTCGCGATCAAGGGCGAGGCGCGCGTGCTCGAGCTGGCGGGCCGCTTCGGCGTCCCGGCCGAAGGCCGGCCGATCGCGGACGTGGCGCGCGAGGTGACCCGGATCCTCCTCGAGGATCTCGGCAGGCTCGACGCGTCCCCCCTTCGAACCCTCGAAGCGTTCGCCCCGCCGGAGCGGCAGGAGACGTGGAGGGGGCTCGGCATCCTCCCCCGCAGCGCTTCCTACGAGGTCATGGAAGCGCTCCACATGACCACGCTCGGCGGCTGCACGGACTGGACGGCGCTCGCCGCGCAGGAGCTGCGGGCCGCGCTGGCCTACTGCTACAGCACGCTCTTCGGGTCCTCGTTCGCGACCGAGATGCTGTTCGGCCTGCCGCAGCAGCGGATCACGACCGTGAACTACGGGATCCTGAAGGCCGACCACGTGAACGTGCTCATGCACGGCCACTCTCCGGTGATGGTCGAGGTGATCCTGGAGAAGCTCCGGAGCCCGGAGATCCAGCAGCTCGCGAGCGCGGCCGGCGCGGCGGGGATCGTGGTGGGCGGGCTCTGCTGCTCGGGCGAGGAGCTGCTCGCGCGACACGGCGTCTCGACCGTCACGAACATCGGCGGCCAGGAGCTCGTGCTCGGGACCGGCGCCGTCGACGCGGTGGTCGTGGACATGCAGTGCGTCATCCCCGGGGCGAAGATCCTGGCCGACTGCTTCGGGACGCAGATCATCACGACCTGCAAGTCGAACCGGATCCCCGGAGCGCTCCACGTCCCGTTCGATCCCGAGGAGCCGGAGCAGCTCCAGGCGGACGCCGAGCGGGTGGCCCGCGCGGCCGTCGAAGCCTTCGCGAGGCGCGACCGCTCGAAGATCCACATCCCGCAGGTCACCACCGCCGCCCAGGTCGGGTGGAGCTACGAGAACATCCTCGACACGCTCGGCGGCGCGGAGCGCATCGTCGAGCTCCTCCGGAGCGGGACGCTCAAGGGCATCGCCACCATCGTCGGCTGCAACACGCCCAAGGTGCCGTACGAGCACAACCACGTGACGCTCGCGCGCGAGCTCATTCGCTCCGACGTGCTCCTCCTCACGACGGGGTGCTGCGCCCACGCGCTCCTCAACGACGGCCTCTGCGGACCGGACGCCGCGGGCCAGGCGGGCCCCGGCCTCGGGCGCCTTTGCCGTCAGCTCGGCATCCCGCCCGTGCTGGCGGTGGGCGGGTGCGTCGACAACACGCGGACGCTCCGCCTCTTCGCCGAGGTTTCGCGCGCGGCCGGCGTCGCGGTGAAGGACCTCCCGTTCATGTTCATCGGGCCCGAGCCGGGGAACGAGAAGACGGTGGGGCAGGGGCTCACGTTCCTCGTGCACGGCGTGAGCAATCTGGTCGGCTTCCCGGGCCCCATTCCACCCGCCATCCCGCGCCCGAAGCCGGGCGAGCCGGGCGAGCTGGAGCGCGGCAGCAACGACGTCATCGACTTCCTGGCCGGGACCGAAGGCGTCTTGAAGCTCGTGGGCGCCAAGATCTACACGGAGCCCGAGCCGCGGCTCGGCGCGCAGCTCGTCCGGATGCACCTCCGCCGCAAGCGCCTCGCGCTCGGCTGGGCTGGCCAACACTCCATGGGGCAATGAGCATGCGACCGATCACGCGAAGGGACCTCCTGAAGCTCGTCGGGACAGGCGGCGCCGCCGTGGCGTGCGGCGCCCTCGTCCCCGCATGCCGGAGCCAGTCGAGCTCGAAGCCCACCGTCCGGCTGGGGTACCTGCCGCTCACGGATCACCTGACCGTGATCGCGGGCGCGAGGACGAGCTTCAGGACGTTCACCCTGGAGCCCGTCAAGTTCGCGAGCTGGCCCGAGCTGGCGGAGGCGGTGAAGGGCGGCCGGGTCGAGGCTGCGTTCGCCCTCACGCCCATCGGGCTGACCCTCCGCGCAAAGGGGGTCCCGGTGAAGCTCGTGCTGCTCGGGCATCGCAACGGCAGCGCGCTGACGGTGAAGGCGGGCGGTGCGGTCTCGTCGATCGCGGATCTGAAAGGGAAGACGATCGCGATCCCGAGCCGGTTCTCGACGCACCACATCCTGCTGCGGCGGATCCTCGCCGGCGAGGGGCTCGAGGCGGGCCGCGACGTGCAGATCGTGGAGATGCCGCCGCCGGAGATGGTCCAGGCGCTCGCGACGGACCGCATCGGCGGGTTCATCGTCGCTGAGCCGTTCGGGGCCCAGGCCGAGCTGCAAAACGTCGGGAAGGTCCTCACGCTGTCGAAGGACGTCTGGCCGAACCACGTCTGCTGCGCGCTCCTCGTCCGAGAGGACCTCATCGCGGCGCACGCACAGGTCGTCCAGGAGCTCGTCGACGGGCTCGTCGCGGCGGGCCGGTTCGTGGGTGAGCACCGGGACGAGGCCGCGGAGCTGTCGACGCGGTACCTCGGACAGAAGCCGGAGATCATCCGCCACGTCCTGACGCATCCGCATGACCGCGTGACCTACGACAACCTCCTGCCGGAGCTGAATGACCTGGAAGTCACGCAGGCGGACATGCTCAGGTTCGACATCGCGACCTCGCGGGTGGAGCTGGGGGCGTTCCTGGACGACCGGTTCGCCAGGCACGCCTACGCGAGGTGAGCATGGGCGCCCCACCGTACGCCGCGGACCCGGGTCCGGCGCCGCAGCCCGCCAGGCCGGCCGAGGGCGAGGCCTCGGACGCGATCGCCCTGCCGGCCCTCGCCTCCCGGCGCGCGTCGTCCGTCACGGCGTCGCAGGTGACGCGCGCGCTCGATCGCTGGCTCGTGCCGGTCTCGGGGATCGCGGCGCTCGTCCTCGCCTGGGAGGCGGCGGCGTGGTCCGGGCGGTGGACGGCCGAGCAGCTCCCCGGCCCCATCGCGGTGCTGGGCGCCGGCGCCCAGATCCTGGCGGACGGGACGCTGTTCGTGCACGTCGGCGCGAGCCTGGCCCGCTTCCTCGTCGCCTACGCTCTCGCAGGGACGCTCGGGGTGACGCTGGGGCTCGTCTTCGGCTGGCGCGAGCGGCTCTGGCGGGCGTTCGACCCCGTGGTCCAGCTGTTGCGCCCGGTGTCGCCGATCGCCTGGTTCCCCCTGGCCGTGCTGTGGCTCGGGATCGGAGACGTGCCCGCCATCGCCATCATCTTCCTCGCGTCGTTCTTCCCGGCGCTCCTCAGCACGGTCGCCGCGGTGCGCCGGGTCGATCCGCTCCTGCTGCGGATCGCCCGGAACTTCGGGTCGAGCGAGCGGGACATCGTGCTGAAGGTGGTCGTGCCCGCGGCCTTCCCCCAGGTGGCCGTCGGGCTCCACATCGCGCTCGGCGCGGCGTGGGTCTACCTCGTGGCCGGAGAGATGCTGGGGGCGCGCTCGGGCCTCGGCTTCCTCGTCATGGATGCGCGCAACTTCCTGCGGACGGACCTGCTCCTCTTCGCGGTCCTCGTCATCGGCGTCGTGGGGCTCGCGCTCGACAAGGCCATCGGCGCCGCCGAGCGCCGCATCTACCGGGCGTGGGGCGCGGTGCCGGCGCCCGGGGACGTGACATGAAGCAGGCGCGCATCGTGCTGCGCTCGGTCGAGAAGCGCTTCGCGACCCGGAGCGGGACGACGGTCGCGCTGGCCGCGGTCGACCTCGAGATCCGGGGGGGCGAGTTCGTGTGCCTGGTGGGCCCCAGCGGCTGCGGGAAGTCCACGCTCCTCAACATCCTCGCGGGGTTCGACTTCCCGTCACGAGGCTCCGTGGAGATCGACGGCGCGATCGTGGACGGGCCGCAGCGCCGGGTCGTGACCCTGTTCCAGAGCTACGGCCTGTTCCCCTGGCGCAGCGTGCTGCGCAACGTCGAGTACGGGCTCGAGGTGTCCGGGGTTCCCCGGCGCCAGCGCCGCGATCAAGCGATGCAGTGTCTCGACCTCGTCGGCCTGTCCTCGTTCGCCGAGCATCATCCGCACGAGCTCTCGGGCGGCATGCAGCAGCGCATCGCGCTGGCGCGCGCGCTCGCCGTGGATCCCGAGTGCATCCTCATGGACGAGCCGTTCGGCGCGCTGGACGCGATCACGCGCATCAAGCTCCAGGAGGAGCTGGCGCGGATCTGGGAAGAGAAGCGGAAGACCATCATCTGCGTGACCCACGACATCGAGGAGTCCGTGTTCCTCGCCGATCGCATCCTCGTGATGGCGACGAACCCAGGACGGGTGAAGACCGTCATCCCCGTGCCGCTGCCGCGCCCCCGTTCCCGGACGAGCCCCGAGTTCGACGAGCTGCGGCGTCGGGTGTACGCGGAGCTGGAGCTCGTTCACGATTCGAAGCCGGATTTCGAGATCTGACGGGCGTGTGCTCGTCGAGCGTCGGGCTCGAGCGCTGCCCGGAAGCCGGGTCACGTCCGCTCGCCCCGCGGCCCGCGGGTCGAGTGACTCCGGGACAACGCGGCGCGGCGAAGAGCTGTGGGCGAAGCCCGCACACACGGTGGATCCTCGACGTCACGGGTGGTGCAAACTATGCTCGCCGCCTCTCTCCTGGAGGTCACGAGATGAACCTTCCCGCAACGATCCCCGCAGCGCCGCCGCCCGCACCGCTCGCCGTCGGCGCGGAGCGGCGCTTCACCGTCGGCAACCTGCTCTCGCGCTCGTTCTCGATCTGGTGGAGCAACCTCGGCAAGTTCTTCGTCCTCGCGCTCGTCGTCTACGTGCCGATGATGGTGGTCGCCGTCGCGCTCGGCGTCGGAAACCTCTTCTTCCGGACGCCAGGTGCGCAGGTGGACCCGGCGGCGATCTCGGGGGCCATGGGGGCGTTCGCCGTCGTCTGGCTCGTCGCGATGGCGCTCCTCCTCGTCCAGATGGCGGCGCTCACCTACGGGGCGATCCAGAGCCTGGCCGGCCAGCCGGTCCAGCTCGGGGATCTCCTCCGCGCGGGCCTGCGCCGCGCGCCTGTCGTGCTCGGCGTGGGCGTGATCTGCTACCTCGCGTCGGTGCTCGGGTTCGTCCTGCTCATCGTCCCGGGACTCATCGTGCTGACGGCCGTGAGCGTGTCGGTGCCCGTGGCCGTCGTCGAGCGCAACGGGATCTTCGGCTCGGTGAGGCGCAGCTTCCAGCTCACGAAGGGCCGGCGCCTCGCCATCTTCGCCGCGTTCCTGGTGTTCTTCGCGGTGTTCATGGGGGTGAGCGCGTTCGTGAACCTGGTGTTCCCGGCCCTCGCCGCGCTCGGCGGCCAGATCACCGGCATCGTCGGCATGGTGATCTCCACGGTGGTGAGCCTCGCCATCGGGTCGCTCGGCGCGATCGCGCCCGCGGTCGCGTACCACGACCTGCGCGCGGAGAAGGAGGGCGTGGACACCGCCTCGCTCGTGAAGGTCTTCGGGTAGCACCGACCGCCGGCGGGCGCGATCCGCGACGCGCGGATCGCGCCGCCCTTTTTCAGGAGCGGTCGAGCTTGTGGGCCCGCCGCCTCCCCAGGAGGAGGCGCCGCTCGAGCCGGCCGCGCAGCGCCGTGTAGTAGGCGCGCAGGAACGCGCGGTCGTCCGGCGCCGGGGCGTCCCACCCGATCTTCTCCTGGATCCGCGCCGCGACGGCCGCGAGCGCGTCCGGGCGCGCGGCGGGCCCATCGCGGAGCAGCCCCTCGAGGACGTGCAGCTCGTACTCACCGTACACGTCGAGCTGCTCCAGCGAGAAGGCGAAGCCGTCCGCCGCTCGCGACGCGGGCGCGGCGACGAGCTCGTCGAGCAATCGCGCGTCGGGCGCGCGCACGACGATCGTCCCCGCCACGAGGTCACCCACGCGGAGGCGATCGCGGTTGAAGAGCGGCAGGAGCCCGAACAGCAGCATCCACGCGAGCGCCGCGAGGGCGACGCCCGCCGGCGCGCCGGGGTAGACCGCGTCGGGCCCGGCGAGCGCCGTCATGGGCAGGAACACCTCCAGCTCGCGGGTGAGGTTCCGCGTGATGATCGCCTCCGCCGTGAGCGGACCGCCGCGCGCGTCGATGACGCGGATCCCGAGCTTGCGCTTCCCCGGTGTCTGGCCCCGCCACGAGAGCTCGAAGAAGGTGAAGTAGAAGGTGCGGACGAGGAACAGCGCCAGCAGCGCGCCGGCCAGGGCGAGATCCGCGCCGCCCGCCCACCCCACCAGGAAGAAGATCGCGAGCACCGAGACGAGCACCGCGGCGAGCACGAGGAGGTAGTCGAGCAGGAACGCACCCGCGCGGTCGCCCGCGAGCGCGATCGCGAAGCGCAGCGGCACGCCGTCGGGGGTCACGACCTCGCGCGTGCGCGCGCCGCCGGCGGTCACGCCCGCCTCCCTGCGCGAGCGAGGTAGACGGTCCAGAAGAGGAACGTGGCGGCGGCGACGCCGTAGCGGATCGGGACGGAGTGGACGAGCTGCCGGAAGAGCCCCTCCACCAGGGCGGCGACGAAGAACAGGGCGACGGCCCCGACCGCGAGGACGCCAGCCTCCCGCCCGCGGCGCGCGAGCCCGGCGAGCCGCTCCTCGCGGCCGGGGAACACCACGGCCTGCCCGAGCGCGAGGCCCGCCGCACCGCAGAGCGCCACCGCGAGGAGCTCGGTCACGCCGTGCGGCAGCACCCACCCCCAGAACTCGAGCGCGAGGCCGCGCGAGCGGTAGAGCGCGCCGAACGCCCCGAGGACGAGCCCGTTCGTGAAGAGCAGGAGCGCCGACGGCACGCCGCCCGCGAACCCGACCGCGAACGCGAGCAGGCCGATGGTCGCGTTGTGCTGGAACAGGAACATCGCGAAGGTCTTGAGCAGCTGCGCGGCGTCCCTCGGCGCGTACAGGGCCTCGCGGAGCGAGGCGGTCGAGGAGGTCGGCCCGCGCCCCTGCGCCATCGCGGGATCGACGAACGCGTAGAACCGCTCGGCGTCGCGCGCCGTCAGCGCGTGACCGACCACCGCGCCGAGCGCGATGAGGGCGAGCGCGAGCGCGAGGTGGCGCCGGTGGGCGCGGACCGCGCCCGGGAACCTGTGGACGAAGAAGTCCCGGAGCGCGTCCCTGAGGTGCCGCCGCGTCCCGTAGACGACCAGGTACGCCCGCGCCGAGAGCGTCTCCAGGTAGTCGAGGACGTTGCGATCGAGGGAGATCGCGCGCGCGACGGAGAGGGAGGAGAGCGCGGCGCGGTAGAGCGCCGGCAGCCGCGCGATCTCGGAGGAGGCGAGGCCGGGCAGGCCGTGGCGCTCGACCCGATCCAGGAGACCCTCGAGCTCGCGCCACGAGGGCTCCCGCTCGGCGCGGAACGCCGCGCTCTTCAAGACAAGGGTCACGCGATGAGCTCCCGGCGCTTGATGTCGAGGTAGCGGTTCACGAGGCGCGTCGAGACGGCGGCGGGCGGCGCGTCCACGCAGTGGACGCCCATGCGGCGCAGCCGCGCGAGGACGCGCTCCCGCTCGCGCACGAGCTCCGAGGCGACCACGGCGCGGTAGACGTCCCCGAGCCGCCGCGCGGCGGCCCCCGCGAGCCCCTCGACGCCCGGGTCGCGCAGCGACACGAACACCACGAGCTGCCGCCGCGCCAGCCGGGAGAGGTTCTCGAGCATGAGCTCCGCGGTCACGGTGTCCACGAACTCGGTGAACACCACGACGAGCGAGCGACGGCGCAGGCGCGCCGACAGCTCGGCGAGGCCGACGGTGAAGTTCGTCTCCTCGGTCGAGTAGGCGAGGCCGGCGGAGGCGGCCTGCAGGCGCGGGAACGCTCCCAGCCCGCCCTGCGGCTCCGTCCAGGCGCGCGCCGCGCGATCGAAGCCGTAGAGCCCCACGCGGTCGCCGAGGCGGAGGGACACGTAGCCGAGGAGGAGGGCCGAGGTCACGGCGTGGTCGAGGCGCGGCACGCCCTCGAGCGGCTCGGCCATGAGGTGACCGGTGTCGAGCGCGAGGACCACCTGGTGGTTTCGCTCGGCGCGGAACTCCTGGGCGAGGAGCTTGCGGTGGCGCGCGGTCGCCTTCCAGCTGATGGCCCGCGGGTCGAGCCCGGGCACCCACTCGCGCAGCGCGTCGAACTCCGAGCCGTCGCCCAGGAACCGCTCGACCTGCACGCCGGCGGAGAGCTCCCGCGCGCCGAAGTAGCGGAAGGCCGCGGCGCGGACAGGGCGCAGGTTCGGCAGCACCGCCACCGCGCGGTCGATCGCGACGCGCTTGCGCCGCGCGGCGAGGCCGAGCGGGCCCGGCCAGCGGAGCCAGATCGCGTCCACGGTGGGCCTGCCGCGCCGGCGTGCGCGGAGCGCGATCTCGAGCGCCGCCGGCTCGCCCGCGCGAACGCGGAGCTCTGCCGGCGGCTGCGGGTCGAGGTCCGCGTGCAGATCGGCGAGGACCTCCACCGTCGCGGCCCCGCGCGCCGCCGAGAGGACGACGCGCGCTGCGCCCGCCTCGCCGACGAACAGCGACTCGGGGACCTCCATCGACGCGGCGAGCGCCCCCGGCGTCAGCGCCAGGATCGCGTCGGCCCCGATGGCGGCGAGCGTGAGGGCGGCCACGACGAGCCAGACACCCCACAGCCCCGGGTGCACGAGCGCGGGCAGGAGCGCGACCGGAAAGCCTGCGGCCACGAGCAGGAGGGCGCGGCGGGTCGGGTGGATCACCGGGGGGCCTCCACCTCCTCGAGGACGCTCGCGACCGCCGCGTCCGGCGTGGAGCCCTCGATCTCGGCGCCCGGCGCGAGGACGATGCGGTGCCGGAGCACGGGCCGCGCGAGGGCCTTCACGTCGTCGGGGATGACGAACGCCCGCCCCTGCGTGGCGGCCAGCGCCCGCGCGGCCGTCGCGAGCATGTTGGCGGCGCGCGGCGAGGCGCCGCACAGGAGCTGCGCCCGCGCGCGCGTCGCGCGCACGAGGTCCACGACGTAGTCGACGATCTCGTCCGACAGGCGGATGGCGGCGACCGCCGCGCGCATGGCGACGAGGTCCTCGAGCGAGGCGACCGAGGAGATCGCGAACTCCGAGATGGGCGGCGTCGCCGTACGGTGGCCGTGCACGCGCACCATCGCGCGCTCCTCGTCGCGCGACGGGTAGCCCACGCTCACCTTGAAGAGGAAGCGGTCGAGCTGGGCCTCCGGGAGCGGGTAGGTCCCCTCCTGCTCGATCGGGTTCTGCGTCGCGAGCACCATGAAGCCCGGCGAGAGCGAATGGGTGGTGCCGTCGATGGTGACGGCCCGCTCCTGCATCGCCTGGAGCAAGGCCGCCTGCGTCTTCGGAGGCGTGCGGTTGATCTCGTCGGCCACGAGCACGTCGGTGAACACGGGGCCGCGCGTCAGCACGAACGCGCTCGTCTGGAAGTTGAAGATGTTCGTACCGACGACGTCGCCGGGCATGAGATCCGGCGTGAACTGGATGCGGTTGAAGCCGATGCCGAGCGCGGCCGCGAAGGCGCGGGCGAGCAAGGTCTTCGCCGTGCCCGGGACGCCCTCGAGCAGGACGTGCCCGTCGGAGAGCAGCGCCACGAGCATGAGGTCGAGGGCGGCGTCCTGGCCCAGGACCACCCGGTGGACCTCAGCCCGGAGTCGCTCGGTCACGTCTCGAATCGCCGTCAGCTCCATGCGTCATCTCCTCCCGCCAGGTGTGGATCTCCAGCGCCGTCCGCAGCGCGTCCTCCTCCGCCCCGCGCCCCCGCCCCTCGAGCGCGCGGACGCGCGCCTCGGCCCGGGCGAGCGCGTCGCTCCGGCCGCGCGCCGCGGCGAGCCGCGCGATCCAGGCGTCCTGGGCCTCGGCCCGGTCGCCGGGCGCCCGCGACCTCCGCGCCACCTCGTCCTTCGCCGCGCGCAGGTACGCGCCGAGCACGTGCGCGACGTGCCCGCCGTGGCGGAGCAGGGACGCGGTGTTCTCGACGAGGAACGCCTTGCCGGGCGCGAGGAGCGCGTCGGGCGGGCGCGGCCGGCCGAAGCGCACGAGCCCGGCCCAGACGGCGAGCGCCGCGAGGAGCGCCGCCTGCGCCGTGGCGAGGACGAGAGGAAACCTGAACAGCTCGCGGGCCACGGACGGCTGGAGGTCCAGCCCATGGAGCGTCTCGTCGATCACCACGGGCACCTCGCCCCCGCCGAGGCGCTCGACGAGCCACAGCGCGAGGGCCGCGTTCTCGCCGCGCCCGAGGCCGTGGTTGGCGAGGACGTCCGGGTCGGCGAGCACCACGATCCGGCGGCCCGTCTCCTCGTCCACGACCTCGCCGGCGAGCATGCCCTCCGCATAGGAGACGAGGGGCACGAGCGCGTCGGAGCGCAGGAGCTGCGGGGCGTCCAGCACCGCCCCCGCCGGCAGCGTCCCGCAGGACGCGGCGGTGAGCTGCCTCGGCCGGACCACCTCGGCGTCGAGCTCGAGGACCTCGAGGGCACGCCGGACCTCCGCGAGCGGCAGGAGGCTCGCGCCGCCGAGCCAGCGCGGCCGGTTGGGATCGGGGAACCCGGACCGCTTCGGGAGCACGACGAGCAGCCGCGAGGCGTCCGAGGCGATCTCCTCCAGGGTCACGGTCCGCCGGCCCCTCTCGTCGGCCGGCTCGAGCGCCGGCTCGGCGAGGACGACCAGCGCGCCGTCGGCGGCCTTGTCCGCGGTCCGGTGGCGCGAGACGAGCGTCGGGATCCCGAGCTCGCGGAGGAGCGTGACGAACGCGCGGTGGCCGATGGCGGACCGGCTGTACGCGCCGGGCGCGACGGACGGCGGCTCGGAGAGCTCGTCCCCGAAGACGCCCAGGAAGGCGGCGGCTGCGAGCGAGGCGGTCGCGGCGAGGGCGAGCCACGTGGCGCCGCGGCGGGAGAAGGGCCCGCTCACGTCGTGCCCCGGAAGCTCTGGAGGAAGACGTGGAACCGGTCGAGGCAGGCGCGGTAGTCCGCCTCGCCCGGCACCGCGCCGCCGAAGTGAGAGAGCTCCACCGCGGTCACGAGGCCTGCGAGCGCCTCGCGCGCCGGGGGCGCCAGCCGGACGCGCCCCACGATCTCGCGCGAGGTGAGCGACGGCGCGAGGCGCGCCGCGCGCGAGAGGGCCGCGAGCGTGTCGAGCAGCAGCGCATGAATCGCCTCGCCGTACCGGCCCGCCGCGGCGGCTGCCTCCGCGGACAGGATGGGGATCGGCTCCGGGCCGGCCTCCGTCCCGGACCCACCCTCGACCTCGGGATCCCGGGAGCGAGCGCGGAGCCGCCGGAAGAGCCAGGTGCCGGCGAGCGCCGCGAGCAGCGCGATCCCCGCGAAGACGAGCACCCGCAGCACGGTCGCGAGGAGGTCGGGCAGCTCGACCGGCTTCCACTCGGACGGGAGGGACGTCTGGACGTCGCCGCGCGCGAGGATCTCGCCTGCACGCGCCTCGATCGACTCGGCGGAACGCGGGGCCGGCGGCGGCGACGCGGGCGCAAGCGCGGGCGTGGCAGCGAGCAGGGCGGCCACGAGCCCGGCGAGGAGCGGCATTTCCCGAGAGTAGAACGGGCGGGCGGGCTCCACAAGGATGGGCTCGCCCGGACCCGACCGACGCCGAGGCGGAGGTGCGCCGGACGGCGGCGGAGGTGGGTGTCGGCGTCGGCCGCGGGTCTCCTCCGGGAGCTTCGACGGGCCGATGGACGCCGTCGGGGTCCGACCTCGCCCGACCTTCAGCGCGCGTACCGCTCCTCGAAGAGCGCGCGGAGCTTCGCGTTCCGGCGGAGCAGGTCGAGCGTGAGCTCGGCGTGGCCGGGCACGTAGCCGTTCCCTATGAGGAGCGTCGCGTCCTTGCCGACGCCCTCGGCGCCGAGCGCGGCGGCGGTGAAGCTCGTCGCCATCGAGAAGAAGAGCACCGTGCCGCCGTCCTTCACCGCGAGGATGGAGGCCATCTCGGTGCCCGCGACGCTCGCGCAGTTCACGACGAGGTCGAACGGTCCGCCCGCGGCCTCGACCGCGGCGAGCGCGGCGACGGCGTCGGTGGCGTCGAGGGCGATCGTCCGGTCGCACGCGCCCGCGCCGCGGATGGCAGCGAGCGCCGCCTCGGAGCGATCGGCCGCCACCACCTCGCCGCCCGTGCCGGGGAGGAGCTCGCGGGCGTGCGCCGCGACGAGCAGGCCCGACTTGCCCGCGCCGAGCACGAGGACCCGCGCGCCGGGCCGGACGAGGCGCGCGGCGAGCGCCGGGGCCCCGCACACGTCGAGCGCCGCGAGGGCGAGCGTCTCGGGAAGATCGGCCGGCAGCCGGGCCCAAAGCCCGCTCGCGAACAGGATCGCCTCGCCGTCGCACTCGACGCGGTCGATCTCCGGCCGGACGGCGCGGATCCGATCGAGCCGCAGCGGCGTGAGGGAGAGCGACACGAGCGTCGCGACGCGGTCGCCCGGACGGAGCGACGCGGCGGCCGGGTGGCGCGGCCCCACCGCGCGCACGCGGCCGATGAGCATTCCGCCCGAGCCGGTGACCGGGTTCTGGAGCTTCCCGCGCGCGCCCACGATGCGCAGCACCTCGGCCGCGATGCGCTCCGGGTCGCGCCCCACGGCGCCCTCGATCTGCCGGAAGCTCGCGGCGTCCACGTTGAGCGCCTCGACCTCGATGGAGAGCTCGTCCTCGCCGAGCGGGAGGGTGGGATCGAGGACGTCGGCGCGCTGGGGGAGCGCGCCCCTGGGCGAGACCACGCGGCGAAGCCCGTAGGGATCCATGGGCGCGAGAGCTTAGGGGGAGGGCGAGCGGTGCGCCAGGGACGAGGCGGGGCGGGGTGAGGCCCGGCCGGCGCCCGCCGGGCCCGCGTCGCGCGTCACCGGGATCCCGGCGTGCGGGGCCGCCGCCGCTCGCCCGTGCGCTCCGGGCCGCCCGAGGCCGTCCTCTCAGGCGTCCGTGTCGACCTGGACGAGCGCGTCGAGCGCGCGCAGCTCGTCGGGCATGGCCCAGCCGGCCCCGCGCAGCCGCGCCTCGAGGCGGACGGTGCGGCCCGCCTCGTGCCGGTGCCCCGCGACGAGGAAGCCCGCGCGCGCGTTGGCGAGCGCCGCGAGGGCGTCGTCCGTGCGCCCGTGCGCCGCGAGGACGCGGGCGCGGGTGAGCCGGGCGGTCGCGACGAGCACCCGGCCGCGGCGGGGGCGCGCGGGCGACGCGAGGCCCCCCGCCGGCGCCCCCGGCCCCCCCC
>NZ_JALCZC010000048.1:0-1302 GCF_022690805.1 Anaeromyxobacter sp. SG66 | reverse complement strand
GCGCTGCCGCGCGATCTCCTCGAGCGCCTCGGCCTCCGCCTCGGCCTCCCCGAGCCGCCCGCGCGCCAGCGCGACGCGCACCGCCTCGGGCCGGAACACCGCGTCGCACGCGGCGCAGTCGCCGTGGCGCGCCGCCGTCTCGCTCGCCTCCCGCACGGCGTCCTCCGCCGCGTACAGCGCGCCCGCGGCGAGGCGGTTGCGGGCTTCGGTCGCGTGGAGCCGCGTGAGGGCGTGGCGGCGGAGCCCCGCGCGCTCCGCGACCACGATGCCGAGGTCCACGAGGGCGAGCGCCTCGTCCAGGCGGCCGCGCAGCGTGAGGAGGCAGGCGAGCCGCTCGAGGGCGAGCGCCTCGCCGATGGCAGAGCCACCCGCGCGGTGGCGCTCGAGCGCGTCGCGCAGGGCGGCCTCGGCGAGGTCGAGGTCCCCCCCGGCGAGCGCGGCGACGCCCTCGCCGTGACGGCCCGCCGCGACGGAGCCTGCGGCCCCGCGCTGGCGGGCGCGCTGCGCGAGGAGCGCGGCCGCGTGGCCCACCTCGCCGGCCGTCGCGTCGCAGAGCAGGTCGCGATCCCAGAGGACGAGGTGGAGCGGGACGGGGTGCTCCGGGGCGAGGTCCTGGCGGGAGGAGCGCGCGCTGTCGCCGGTCGCGTCGTCGGGCGGGCGCAGCGGGTCGCCGAGCGTCGCGCGGGCGAGGGCCACGAGGTCGGCGGCGCGGGCGGCGAGGTCCGCGTCGCCCGTGTCGCTGGCGCGCTCGAGGCACCCCTGGGCGGCCGCGAGCGCGTCGGCGGGGCGGCGCTCGTGCCAGAAGAGCTGCGCGCGCACGTGCAGGAGCGCCGCCGCCTCCTCGCCCTGCGCGTCCACCGCGTGGAGGCCGTCCTCGAGCTCGGCGTTCGCCGCGCGGAGCAGGCCCGCGGAGGCGAGCGAGATCGCCGCGAGGCGGTGGGCGCGGGCCCGCTGCTCGGGGCTGGGGCGGAAGCCGCCGCCGTCCTCGAGGTGGGCCGCGCCGGAGAAGGAGCGCGCCGCGCCGGCGAGCTCGCCGAGGCCGAGCTGGACGCGGCCGACCGCGTCGAGGAGCTCGAGCTCCTGCGGCCCGTCCGCGCCGGAGCGCTCGAGCAGGTCGAGCGCCTCGGTGTAGAAGGCGAGCGCCTCGCGGAGCCCGGCGCGCGCCGCGGCGCGGTGGCCGGCGGCGACGAGGTGGACGACGGCGCGGTCGGGATCGCCGGCGCGGCGGCGGTGCCAGGCGAGCGCCTCGGAGGGGAGCTCGCCGCCCGCGGGGAGCGCCGCCTCCAGCCCGTCGGCGAGCGC
>NZ_JALCZC010000047.1:0-32242 GCF_022690805.1 Anaeromyxobacter sp. SG66 | reverse complement strand
GCGGCCCTCGGCGTCGAGGACGAGCTCGGCCGGGTCGAGCGCGGGCTCGCGGCGCTGCGTGGCCAGCTCGCGGTCGAGGCCCGCGCGCTCGAGCGGCGCACGCGCCGTCTCGCCTCCGACGTGCGCGCGCTGCGGCTCCGACCGTGGGCGGACGCGACCGCCGGGCTCGAGCGCGCGGCGCGGGACGTCGCCGCCGCCCTCGGGCGCGAGGTGGAGCTCGCGGTCGGAGGAGAGGGGCTCGAGCTCGACCGCTCGGTCGTCGACGCGCTCCGTGAGCCGCTCGCCCAGCTCGTGCGAAACGCCGTGGACCACGGCATCGAGCCCGCCGAGGAGCGGCGCGCCGGCGGGAAGCCGGAGCGCGGGCGCATCGAGGTCGACGCGCGCATCGAGGGCGAGCGGGTGTTCGTGCGCGTCCGCGACGACGGCCGGGGGCTGGACCCGGAGCAGCTGCGCGACGAGGCTCGCCGCCGCGGCCTGCCCGTCCCCCCCGATCGCCGCCGGGCGCTCGAGCTCGTCTTCCTGCCCGGGCTGTCCACCGCCACCGCGGTGACGGAGCTCTCCGGCCGCGGGGTCGGCCTCGACGTCGTCGCGAGTGCCGTGCGCGCGATGCGCGGCTCGGTCGCGGTGACGTCAGCGCGCGGACGGGGGACCTGCTTCGAGCTCGCGGTGCCCACCACGCTCTACGGGCTGCGCGCGCTGCTCGCCCGCGACGCCGGCCAGAGCTTCGCGGTGCCGGCGCTGGACGTCGAGCGCGTGCTCCGGCTGCGCCCCGAGCTCCTCGCGACGAGCGGTGGGAGGACCGTGCTGCTCGCGGGCGAGCCGGTGCCCATCGCGCCGCTCGCCCACGCGCTGGGGCTCGCGTCGGGGCCGTGGCGCGCCGAGGACCGCCGCATGGCCGTGGTGATGGACGTGGCCGGGCAGCGCGCCGCGTTCGCGGTCGACGAGGTGCTCGCGGAGCGGGAGCTGTCGCTCGAGCCGCTCGGCGGGCGGCTCGCCGGGCTCCCCCTGGCGAGCGCGGTCGCGGCGCTGCCGGGTGGCGAGCTCGCGGTGGTCCTCGCGAGCCGCGAGCTCGTGGAGCGCTCCCACGCGGCCGCGGCGCTCGCGGCGGCGCCGGCCCGCGAGGCCGGGCCCGCGCGGCGGCGCGTCCTCCTCGCGGACGACGCCGCCACCACCCGCGCCCTCGCGCGGAGCATCCTCGAGGCCTCCGGGTACGACGTGACGACGGCGGCCGACGGAGAGCAGGCCTGGTCGCTCCTCCGGCAGCACGGGGCCGACGTCGTCGTGTCGGACGTGGAGATGCCCGGCATGAACGGCTTCGAGCTGACCCGGGCGATCCGGCAGAGCCCCCGGCTCGCCCGGGTCCCGGTCGTGCTGCTGACGGCCCTCGAGAGCGACGCCGACCGGCGGCGCGGCCTCGAGGCGGGCGCCGACGCATACCTCGTGAAGTCGACGTTCGACCAGCGCGTGCTCCTGGACACGCTCTCGGAGCTGCTCGAGGAGGTCCCATGATCCGGGTGGTGGTGGCGGACGACATGGAGGCGTCGCTCAGGCTCCTCGAGGCGATCTTCGCGCTCGAGCCGGGCTTCGAGATCGTCGGCCGGGCGCGGAACGGCGAGGAGGCCGTCGAGCTCACCCGGCGGCTGAAGCCGGACCTCGTCACGATGGACATCGAGATGCCGGTCATGAACGGCTTCGACGCGACGCTCCGGATCATGACCGAGCTCCCCACGCCGATCGTGGTCGTCTCGGGCCAGGACGTGAACTCCGTCGGGTTCGCGCTCAACGCGATGAAGGCCGGCGCGCTCGCGGTCGTGCCGAAGCCCCCCGCGCCCGGCGATCCCGACTTCGACGCGCAGGCGCGGCACCTCCTCACCATGGCCCGCGCGATGGCCGGGGTGAACCTCCTGCCGCGCGTCCAGTCCCCGCGGCCCGGCGCGGCCGCGCCCGAGGCGCGCCCGCAGCGCACGCGCGCGCGGGTGGTCGCCATCGCCGCGTCGACCGGCGGTCCGCCCGCGCTGTCGCGCATCCTCTCCGAGCTGCCGGCCGACTTCCGCGCGCCGCTCCTCGTCGTGCAGCACATCGCCGAGGGCTTCGCGGAGGGGCTCGCGAAGTGGCTCGGCGAGTCGTCTCCGCTCCGCGTGAAGGTCGGCGACGACGGCGAGCCGCTCGCGCCCGGGACGGTCTACCTCGCGCCGGATCGACGCCACCTCGGGGTGAAGGGCGACCGGATCGAGCTCTCCGACGCGCCGCCGATCGAGGGCTTCAAGCCCTCCGGGACCTACCTGTTCGAGTCGGTGGCGCGCTCGTTCGGCCCCGCCGCGCTCGGGCTCATCCTCACCGGCATGGGCCACGACGGCGTGAAGGGCCTCGCGACCCTCCATGCCGCGGGCGGCACCGTGGTCGCCCAGGACAAGGAGTCCTCGGTCATCTTCGGCATGAACGGCGAGGCCGTGCTGGGAGGCCTCACGGACGAGGTCCTCCCGCTCGACGCGCTCGCCTACCTGCTCATGCAGGCGGTGTAGGGGTAAAAAAAGAGAACGGCGCGTCCACGAGGACGCGCCGCTCTGGACTGCCACCGGAGCTCGACTACTTGCGGCGGTTGAACTTCTCCATCAGGTCGCCCAGCCGCGCGCGGCCGTCGCCCTGACGGCGCAGGTACTCGCGGTAGTCGTCCTCGCCGCCGTCGCGGTTGAGCTGCTTGATCGACAGCGCGACCTTGCGCTCGTGGAGGTCCATGTCGATGACCTTGACCTCGACCTCCTGGCCCTCGGTCACCACGTCGCGCGGGTTCTCGACGCGCTCGTCCTTCATCTCGGAGACGTGGACGAGGCCCTCGATGCCCGGCTCGATCTCGACGAACGCGCCGAAGTCGGTGACCTTCGTGACCTTGCCCTTCACGCGCGAGCCCACCGGGTGGCGCTCGGAGAGCGTCGTCCAGGGATCGACGTGGGCCTGCTTGATGCCGAGGCTGAAGCGCTCGTTCTCCACGTCGATGTTGAGCACCACCGCCTCGACCACGTCACCCTTCTTGAACTTGTCGCCCGGGTGCTTGATGCGCTCGGTCCACGAGATGTCGGACACGTGCACGAGGCCGTCGATCCCCTCCTCGACGCCGACGAACACGCCGAAGTCGGTGACGTTGCGGACCTCGCCGCGAATCGTAGTGCCGATGGGGTACTTGTCCTCGAGGAGCGTCCACGGGTTCGCCTCGATCTGCTTCATGCCGAGGCTGATCCGCTTCGCCTTCGGGTCGATGTCGAGCACGACCGCCTCGACCTGATCGCCCTGGTTGACGAGCTTCGAGGGGTGCTTCACGCGCTTCGTCCAGCTCATCTCGCTGACGTGGACGAGGCCCTCGACGCCCTGCTCGAGCTCGATGAACGCGCCGTAGTCGGTGAGCGAGACGACCTTGCCCTTGACGCGCGTGCCGACCGGATACTTCTCGTCGGCGCGGTGCCACGGGTCCTCCTGGATCTGCTTCAGGCCCAGGCTGACGCGCTCGGAGGCGGGGTCGAACTTGAGGACGACGACCCGGACCTCCTGGCCGACCTCGAACATCTCCGACGGGTGGCCGATGCGGCCCCAGCTCATGTCGGTGACGTGGAGGAGGCCGTCGATGCCGCCGAGGTCGATGAAGGCGCCGTAGTCGGTCAGGTTCTTCACCTGGCCCTTGAGGACCGCGCCCTCCTTCAGGTTCTTCAGGGTCTCCTTCTTGAGCTCCTCGCGCTCCTTCTCGAGGAGGACCCGGCGCGACAGGACGATGTTGCCGCGCTTCTTGTTGAACTTGATGACCTTGAACTTGAACTTCTCGCCGATCAGCTTGTCGAGGTTCCGGACCGGCCGGATGTCGACCTGCGAGCCGGGGAGGAACGCCTTCACGCCGATGTCGACGGAGAGGCCGCCCTTCACGCGTCCGACGATCACGCCCTCGACGAGCTCGTCGCGCTCGCACGCGGCGGAGATCTCGTCCCAGATGCGCATCTTGTCGGCCTTCTCCTTGGAGAGGACGACCATCCCGGTGTCGTTCTCCCGGGACTCGACGAGCACCTCGACCTTGTCGCCGACCTTGACGGCGGGCTCGCCGCCGGGCGCCGAGACGAACTCGGACATCGGCACCTGGCCCTCGGACTTGTAGCCGATGTCGATGACGGCATAGTCCTTCGAGAGCGCGATGACGGTGCCGGAAACGACCTTGCCCTCCTCGATGGGACCGGCCTGGGCCTCGCTCTGCGCGAAGAGCGTGGCGAAGTCCTCGGTCTCGATTTCGGGCGTACGGGGAGTCTGATTCTCCATTCGGAAAAGACCAACCTTTGTCGGGATCACGCCGGACCTGCGACTCTGGGTGAGCGGCTCAGGACCGCCCCGGCGTCAACCACAGCAAGCCCCCTGGTTCGTGTCGCGGCCGACGCCCCGGGGATCGAAGGCGCGCCGCGCGCCGGGAATACCCCGGCGTACATCGGGAATCTTGGAAGGCGCACGCTACACGCCCGAGATCACGGGGTCAAGGCGCGCCCTGCGGGCGGAGGGCGCGTAGCCAGCTCGCCACCCCCTCGACCACCCAGTCGGGCGTCGAGGCGCCGGCCGAGAGCCCGACCACCTGGCACCCGTCGAACCACTCCGGCCGGAGCTCGGCCTCGGTCTCCACGTGCCACGTGCGCGCCTGGATCTCGCGGCAGATCTCGGCGAGATGGCGCGTGTTCGCGCTGTTCTTGCCGCCGACGACCACCACCGCGTCCACCTCGCGGGCGAGCGAGCGGGCGTCCGCCTGCCGCTCCTCCGTGTCGTTGCAGATGGTGTTCACCGCCCGGACCTCCTTGTGCCGGAGGGCGAGCGCGCCCACGACCGCCTCGAAGTCCGCGCCGATGCAGGTGGTCTGCGCGATGACGGCGACCTTCTTCGCCGGGATCTCCGGGATGGGGCCGCCCGGCTTCACGACCGTGCAGGGGCCCTCGCTGAACGACACGACGCCCTTGATCTCGGCGTGGTTCGCGTCCCCGACGATGACGACGTGATACCCCTCGGCGCTGAGCTTCTGGGCCATCGCCTGCGGGTACTTCACGTAGGGGCAGGTGCCGTCCACGACCTCGAGCCCGCGCCCGTCCGCGCGCTCGAGCTCCTCCTTCACCGCGCCGTGCGTACGGACGACGACGGTGGTCCCGTCCGTCACCTCGCCGACGGCGTTGACGGTGCCGACGCCCTTCTCGCGGAAGCGCGCCACCGCCTGCGGGTTGTGGATGATGGGCCCGAGCGTCACGACGGGCCCGGAGGAGTGGTCGGCGACCTCCATCACCTTGTCGACGGTGCGGCGGACGCCCCAGCAGAAACCGGCGGTCTTGGCGATCTTCACTTCCACGCGGCGCTCTATATAACGCCCTCCTCCGCCGTGGCCAGCCTGCCGGGCCCCCGTCCCTCCCGGCACCGCCCCTCCCGCTACTCGGCGTCGTGGACGTGGAAATGCGCGTGCTCGGCGGAGCCGTGGCGGTGGGCGTGCCGGTGCGCCAGCCCGCTCCGCACGAGGAGCGCCTCGTCCCGGAGCAGCTCGGCCGGGGCGCCGTCGAAGAGGATCCCGCCGCCCGCCCGGTCGAGCAGGATCGCCCGGTCTCCCAGCTCCTCGACGACCGAGAGGTTGTGGGTCGTGGCGACGGTCGTCACGTCGAGCGCGGCGAGGAGCTCCACCACCCGCGCGGCGGCGGCGGGGTCGAGGTTCGCGGTGGCCTCGTCGAGGAGGAGCACCTTCGGATCGAGCGCGAGGACCGCGGCGAGCGCCACGCGCTTCTTCTCGCCGCCGGAGAGCTCGAACGGCGGGCGGTCCAGGAACGGCACGAGCTCGAGCGCCTCCGCCCAGCGGCGCACGCGCGCGTCCACGTCGAGGGCGCCGAGCTGGCGCGGACCGAACGCGAGCTCGTCCGCCACCGTGGGGTTGAACAGCATCGCGTCCACGTTCTGGAAGAGGAGCCCCACCTCGCTGCGGAACCGGCGCCGGAAGGTCGCGTCGTCGAGCGCCCGCGCCGTGAGCGGGATGCCGGCGTAGCGGAGCTCGCCCGCGGCGGGAAACGCGAGGCCGTCGAGCGCCCGGAGGAGCGTGGTCTTCCCGCAGCCGTTCACGCCGAGGAGGACGACCCGCTCGCCCGGCGCGACGGAGAGGGAGACGTCGCGGAGCACCGCCCGGCCGGAGAGCTCCAGGGTCACGTGGTCGAGCTGGAACGGCACTAGAACCCCCGGGAGCGCATGGCGTCGGAGACGTCGCGCGCGTTCTTCATGGAGAGCGCGAGGAGCGCGCCGGTGATCCCGCCCGCGCCCCGGACGACGTCGACCGGCCCGGGGCGGCGCAGCATGCGGCTCCTGAGGCCGAGGAGCGAGTCCGTCGCGAGCAGCCGGAGCGCGTGCACCTGCGCGAGCGTGAGGACGAGCAGCCGGCTCGCCGTCGGGAAGGGCGCGAGCGCGCGGAAGAGCTCGATCCGAGCGAGCGCGGAGAAGGTCACGAAGGCGATGAGCGCGGCGCGGAGCGCGAGCGCCACGAACGGCTCGGCGTCGGGCCAGCGGCCGGTGACGAGCCGGAGCCACCCCGCCGACGCGAGCGAGAGGAAGGCCGTGACCGGCACGACCGAGCGGAGGACGCGCCTCGCGGCGCGGAGCGCGCCCCGGCGGAGGAGCAGGAGCGCGAGGAGCGTCGCGAGCGACAGCCCGCGGAGGCCAGTCAGCGCCGACAGGCCGAAGACCGACGCCGCCCACAGGGCGAGGAGGAGCTGGCTGCGCCGCGGCTCAGAGCGCTTCACGGACCTTCGCCCTCCGCAGCACCGACAGTGCGAACAGCGTGTAGAGCCCCTCCGCGGGCCCGGTGACGGCGAGGCTCGGGATCATCATCGCCGCGAGCGTCACCGGCAGCGGGGTCGGGAAGTAGGCCGGCGAGAGCCGGTGCTGCAGCCCCAGGACGAGCGCCACCGCGAGGGTCGAGACCTGCACGGCGACCCAGGCGGCGACGAGCGCGGCGCCCCGCGGCGAGGCCCGCCGCAGCGCGAGGTGCACGAGCCAGCCGGCGAGCGGGCCGAGGAGCCCCATGGCGAGGGCGTTCACGCCGAGCACGGTGAAGCCGCCCGCGCCGAAGAAGAGCGCCTGCACGACGAGCACGAGCGACTCGCACACGAACGCGACGAGCGGGCCGTGCAGGATGGCGAGGAGCGTCACGCCCAGGAGGTGCGTGGAGGTGCCGCCCGGGAGCGGGATCATGATCGACTGGACGACGAACGCCACCGCGGTGAGCGCGCCGACCACAGGGAGCGAGTCCGCCGCGGAGCGGCCGAAGTGACGGCGCGCCGCCCACGCCCACAGCGGCGCCGAGACGGCCAGCGCGGGGAGCGTGAGCTGCGGGGAGACGAAGCCGTCGGGGACGTGCATCGCTAGCCGCTCGTGGATCTGCGCCGCGCGAGGAGGACGAGCGCGCCGAACACCGCCGCGATGACCGCCGCGCCGAGGAGCGGCCGCAGCACGAACGCCGCGCCGCCGCCCGCTCGCGCACCGCCCTGGGCGGCCGCCCCGGCCTGCGCGACCTCCACGGTCGTGTCGAGCCCGTGCCCGCCGGCCTCCACGACCTTCACGCGCCAGCGGCCGGGCGCGTCGGGGACGAACGCGAGCCAGCCTGCCCGATCCGTCCGGCCCGCCAGGTAGGCGGCTCCCGGCGTCGACGGCGAGAACACCTCGAACGGCGCGTCCGCGAGCGCCTCCCCGTCCGACTCGTACACCCGGACCGCCACCGCTCGCCCCCGCTCGACGTCGTGGAGGACCTCGTGCGCCCGCGCGCCGGCGGGCACGAGCCCGGCGAGGAGGAGGAGGACGGTGAAGCTCGAGCGCATGCGGTGTGCCTCTCCCTGGAGGCGGAGCTGTTCGCACGAATTCGTGGTTCGTAATACCGAGCACCCAACCGGGCGTCAAGCGCGCGATCTGCCACGAGCTTCGGCCCTCCCATCTCCGAGCGCACGGCCTCGAGGGGACGTCCTGCTCGGCCGCGAACGAAGCGTCACGCGAGCCGGGCACGCCCCTCCTTGCGCTGACTCCTCGGGCCCGCGCGACGCCCTCCCCGGCTCCCCTATGCTGCGGGGACCTCGCGCCCTCCGGAGGCACTCCCCATGAAGCTCGTCGCCGCCGCCCTGCTCGCCGTCGCCTCCCACGCGCTCGCGCTCGCGCAGGATCTCCCCGTGCGCGTGGTGACGCTCAGGTCTCCGGCGCTCGGCGAGGAGCGCACCGTGTACATCCTGACGCCGCCGGGCTACGAGCGCGGCGAGCGCCGGTATCCCGTCGTCTACTTCACGGATGGTGAGCGCACGCTGCCGCTCCTCGCGACGACGGCCCGCTTCCTCGCGAGCGCCGGCCGCATGCCCGAGGTGCTCCTCGTGGGCCTCGCACACCCCGACCGCGTCCGCGACCTGACGCCGACGCATGGGAAGCTCGAGCAGGGCGGAGGCGAGGAGGTCTCGTACGAGACGAGCGGCGGCGGGGAGCGCTTCCTCGCCTTCCTCGCGCAGGACCTCGTGCCCTGGGTGGACCGGAGCTACCGGACCGAGCCCCTGCGGATCCTGGCGGGCCACTCGTTCGGCGGGCTCTTCGCGCTGCACGCGATGGCCGCGCGGCCCGGCGTGTTCCAGGCGGCCATCGCCGCGAGCCCGACGCTCGGCTGGGACCGCGACCTCGCGGCGAGGGAGGTGCGCGACGCGCTCGGGCGCAAGGACGGCCTCTCCGGGACCATCGTCCTCACGGTGGGCGACGAGGGCCGGCTCGCCGCCGCCCGCTTCCAGGAGCTGAAGGGGCTCCTCGCCCGCGGTGGCGCGGTCCACCTGCGGGCGCTCCACCTCGCGGGCGAGGATCACGTCACGACGCCCTTCGCGAGCTACTACGCCGGCCTCGAGGAGGTGTTCGACGGGTGGTCGATGCCGGTGTCCCCCGAGGCGACGGGGCCGCGCGGCGGCGCCGCGGCGGTCGAGGCCCACTACCGCGCGCTCTCGCAGCGGCTCGGGTTCGCGGTCCCGCCGCCGGAGCGCGCGCTCGCGCTCTCGGGCCTGCAGCTCCTCTCCGAGGGCGACCGTGACGGCGCGGTCCGCACGCTGCGCCGGACCGTCGAGCTCTACCCGTCCTCGCCCCGCGCGCGGCACGCGCTCGGCCTGGCGCTCGAGCGGAGCGGCGAGCTCGAGGGCGCGCGCGACGCGTACCGGCGTGCCTGGGAGGCGGCGAAGGCGGCGGGCGCCCGGGATGCGCCGGCGTACGAGGCGAGCTACCACCGCGCGAGCGGCGCGACCGGCACCGGCCGGCGATCGCCAGCGAGCGCAGGCGACGCGGACGTCCAGACGGAGTCCCGCGATCGCTACGGCGGGTACGACCGGGAGTCGCGGTTCGACGGTGGAGGCTAGCGAACCCCTCAGCCCTTCTCGCCCTTGTCGCCGACGAACCTGTCTCGGTCGTCGCGGAAGAGGACGTTGAAGGTCGTGAGGGAACCGTAGCAGCGCGTCACGTACTGCTGCAGCTCGATCTTCTCCGCGTCGGAGAGCTTGTCGTTCGCGTTGACCTTCTGCTCGAGCACGCGCAGCCGATCGCGGATCATCACGATCTTGTGGAACAGCGAGTCGAGGGGGATCTCCTTCGGCTGGGTCTGCCCGTCGCCCGGCTTGAGGACCACGGTGCCGCCCTCCCAGCGCGGCGCGAGCCGGACGTCGGCCCCCTCCTCGCGCAGCGCCTCGCGGATCGCCTCGGCGAACTCCTCGCGGGTCATGTCGGTCAGCTCCTCGGGCCAGGGGGACTGCGGCGCGGACTGCGGGAAAGGACGGTGGTGAGCGGCGGCGGGCGCGAGCGGCGCGCGCTCGAGCGGCGCGCCGGGATCCGCGCCGCGGTGGACGAGCGGGCTCGACGGGCGCGGCGCGCGCCGGCGGAGCTGCGTCGGGGGCGGCGCGGTCGGGATGGCGGCGTCGCGGGAGAGGTAGCGCTCGCAGGCCGGCGCGGTGCCCGGGAAGTCTCCGGTGCGGACGCCGAGGCGGCAGGGGCCGATGGGGCCGCGGGCGTCCTCGAGGATGGGCCGCCAGAGCCGGCAGCTCCCGCACTCCTTCGGCCCGTACCTGCGCTCCTCGCTCACGCTCTGCTCCGCCCCTCCGCCTGGAGCCGCTCCTCGACCGCGCGCACCAGCGCGTCCACCACCGCGTCGAGCGGCACGCCGCTCGTGTCCACCACCCGCGCGTCGTCCGCCGGCCGGAGCGGCGCGATGGCACGCTCCGAGTCGTTCTTGTCGCGCCGGAGCTGATCCGCCAGCACCTCGTCGTACGTCGACGGGTCGCCCTTCGCGCCGAGCTCGGCGTGGCGCCGGCGCGCGCGCTCCTCCGCGGAGGCGGTGAGGAAGAACTTCACGTCCGCGTCGGGGAACACGACCGTCCCGATGTCCCGCCCCTCGAGCACGGCGCCCCGGTTCTCCGGCGCGCAGGCGAGGCGGCGCTGCAGCTCGAGGAGCCCGGCCCGCACGACCGGGCGCGCCGAGACCGCGCTCGCGCCGATGGACATGGGCGGCGTGCGGATCTCGACCGAGACGTCGTCCGCGCCGAGCAGGACGCGCTGGCCGCCGCCCGGCGAGGGGGCGAAGTGGATCTCGAGCTCGGGCAGGAGCGCGCCGAGCGCCGCGTCGTCCTCGAACGCGATCCCCCGGCGCGCCGCGGCCAGCGCGACCGTGCGGTAGATCGCGCCGGTGTCGACCATCGCGAAGCCGAGGCGGGAGGCCACCCGCCGCGCCGCGGTGGACTTCCCCGCGCCCGCGGGGCCGTCGATCGCCACGATGAACGGCCGGCCGGCGGTCACGCTGCGAGGATCCTCCCGAGCGCCGCGAGGCAGCGCTCGTTCTCGCGCCGGAGCCCCACGGTGATCCGCAGCGCGCTCGGGAACCCGTAGCCCGCCACCGGGCGCGCGATCACGCCCTCGCGCAGCAGCGCCTCGAAGAGCTCCTTGCCCGTCCGGCCAGGGAAGTCGGCGAGGACGAAGTTGCCCTGGGAGGGGACGACGGTCGCGCCGAGCGCCGCGAGGCCGCTCGCGAGGAGCGGCCGCTCCTCGAGGACGAGCGCGCGGCTCTTCGCGACGTGCGCGGTGTCCTGGAGCGCCGCGGCGCCGGCCGCCTGGGCGACGAGGCTCGTGTTGAACGGGGGCCGCACGCGGTCGACGTACTCCACCACCTCCGGCCGCGCGAGCCCGTAGCCGAGACGCATGCCGGCGAGGCCGTAGATCTTGGAGAAGGTCCGGAGCACCACGACGTTCGGGTACTTCCGCCGGAGCGCGAGCGCGTCCTGGAACCCGGGCGCGTCCACGTACTCGACGTACGCCTCGTCGAGCACGACGAGGGTGTCCTTCGGCACCGCGTCGAGGAACGGGGTGAGCTCCGCCTCCGTGAACCAGGTGCCCGTCGGGTTGTCGGGATTCGCGAGGAAGACGAGCTTCGTGCGGCGGGAGAGGAGCTTGCGGAGCGCGTCGAGATCGTAGTGGAAGCGCGCCTTCATCGGCGCCTCGACGAGCGTGCGGCCGTGCTCGTGCGCGGCGAGCTTGTACGCGACGAAGCTCTGGGCGCTCGTCAGGACCTCCTCGCCGTCGAGCACGAACGACCGGACGAGCAGCTCGATGAGCTCGTTGGACCCGTTCCCGACCATCACCTCCTCGGGCGGGACGCCGAGCTTCGCGGCGAGCGCGTTGCGGAGGACGTACGCGGAGCCGTCCGGGTAGAGGTGCACCTTCGCGCACGCCTCCCGCGCCGCCGCCAGGGCGAGGGGCGAGGGGCCGAGCGCGTTCTCGTTGGAGGCGAGCTTGGCGACGTTCGATACGCCGTACTCCCGCTCGACCTCCTCGATGGGCTTCCCGGGGACGTACGGCGTCAGCGAGGCGACGTGGGGCGGGACGAGAGGCATGGGGCGACGGTTATACCCGACGGCCCCCGCGCTCGCGAAGGCCCCGCGCTACTCCTCGGTCGTGAACACGCCCATCGCCCGGAACTTCTTGTAGCGATCGACGACGAGCTGCTCGGGGGAGAGCTTCTCGAGCTCCGCGAGGTGGCGTCGGATCGCGCCGCGCACGTTCTCGGCGGCGAGGTCGTGATCGCGGTGCGCGCCGCCCTCGGGCTCGGGGATGATCTCGTCGGTGATGCCGAAGCCCGCGAGGTCCTTCGCGGTGAGCTTCAGCGCCTCCGCCGACTTCTTGCCCTGGGTGGAGTCGCGGTAGAGGATCGAGCTGCAGCTCTCGGGCGAGATGACGTTGTACCAGGCGTACTGCAGCATCAGGATCCGGTTCGTCACGCCGAGCCCGAGCGCGCCGCCGGACGCGCCCTCGCCGATGACCACCGAGATCGACGGGACCGAGAGCGACGACATCACCTCGAGGTTCGTCGCGATGGCCTCGGCCTGGCCGCGCTCCTCCGCGCCGATGCCGGGGTACGCGCCGGGCGTGTCGATGAAGATGATGACCGGGCGGCGGAAGCGCTCGGCGAGATCGAAGAGCCGGCGCGCCTTGCGGTAGCCCTCGGGGCGCGGCATCCCGAAGTTCCGCAGCATGTTCTCCTTCGTGCCGCGGCCCTTCTGGTGCCCCATCACGAGCACCGGCTCGCCGTCGAAGCGCGCGAACCCGGCCACGATGGCGCGATCCGCGGCGAAGCGGCGGTCGCCCTCGAGCTCGAAGAAGTCCGTGAACAGCCGGCCGAGGTAGTCGAGCGTGTACGGCCGGTTCGGATGGCGCGCGAGCTGGACGGTCTGCCACGGCGAGAGCTCGCTGAAGATCTCGGCCTGGAGCCGCTTCGCCTTCTTCTCGAGCTTCTGGATCTCGTCGGTGAAGTCGACGCGGGCGCCGCCGGACAGCTCCTTCAGCTCGGCGATCTTGGACTCGAGCGCGATGAGCGGGCGCTCGAAGTCGAGGGCATGGGCTGGCTTCGTCACGTCGCGCCTTATAGCACGAGGCGGCCGGAGCGCACGGTCGAGGCGCTGGACTTCTCAGCCGTTTTCGACGCGCCGCGCCAAGACCTCGACGTCCACCGGCGGCGCGATCCACTCGACGCCGCGCTCGCGCCGGAGCCAGATGACCTGCCGGCGCGCGTAGCGGCGGTGCGCCACCTGCACGCGCCGGATCGCCTCCGCGAGCTCGAGCTCCCCGCGCACGCACGCGACCGCCTCGGCGTAGCCGATGGGCAGCTTCGCGGGGAGCGCACCGCCGGTGCGCGCCACGAGCGCGCGCGCCTCGTCGAGGATCCCGCCGGCGAACATCTCCACCACGCGCGCGTCGATCCGCGCGTGGAGCGCCGCGCGCGGAGGGTCGAGCGCGAGGAGCCGCGCCGCGTAGCGGTCCGGCTGGAACGCGTGCTCGGCGTGGAGCTCCGACGGCCTCCGCCCAGCGGCGGCGATCTCGAGCGCGCGCACGATCCGCACGAGGTCGTTCGGGCGGATCCGCGCCGCCGACTCGGGGTCGATCGCGGCGAGCCGCGCGTGCAGCGCCGGGCGGCCGAGCCGCGCGGCCTCCTCCTCGAGGCGCGCGCGGAGCGCGGGATCGCGGCCGGGCGCCGCGACCACGCCGTGGAGCAGGGCGCGCACGTAGAGCCCGGTGCCGCCCGCGACGATGGGGAGCCGGCCGCGCGCGGCGACGTCCGCGATGGCGGCGTCGGCGAGCGCCGCGAAGCGGGCCGCGTCCATCCCCTCCCCCGGCTCCACCACGTCGAGCAGGTGGTGGGGCGCGGCGGCACGCTCGGTGGGTGAAGGCTTGGCGGTGCCGACGTCGAGCCCGCGGTAGACCTGCTGCGAGTCCGCGTTCACGATCTCGCCGCCGAGGCGGCGCGCGAGGGCGACGGCGAGCGCGGTCTTCCCCGACGCCGTCGGCCCCGCGATGACGAGGAGGCGGATCACCTCACCCGCGCGACGAGGTCCGCGAGCGCGACCGGCGTCTCCTCGCGCGTCGCGAGGTCCTTCAGCTTCGCCTGGCCGGTCTGGACCTCGTTGCCGCCGAGGACGAGCGCGTAGCGCGCGCCGACCCGCTCCGCCTGCTTGAACTGCGCCTTCATCTTGCCGCCGCGCGGGTCGAGCTCGCAGGCGATCCCGGCGCGGCGCAGCTCCGCGGCGCGCCGGAGCGCCTCGCGCGCGCCCGCCTCGTCGGCGCTGACGAAGAACACGACCGGCTTGCGCTCGGGCGCGGCGCGGCCGGCCTTCTCGAGGATCATCGCGAGCCGCTCCTGGCCGAGCGCGAAGCCGATGCCCGGCGTGGGCGGCCCGCCCAGGGTCTCCACGAGCCCGTCGTAGCGGCCGCCGCCCGCCACCGCGGACTGCGAGCCGAGGGCGTCGGAGGTGAACTCGTAGGCGGTGCGGACGTAGTAGTCGAGACCGCGCACGAGGCGCGTGTCCACGGTGTAGCGGACGCCGAGCGCGTCGAGGCCGCTCTTCACGGCCTCGAAGTGGGCGGCGCACTCGGGGCAGAGCCGCTCGAGGAGCCGCGGCGCCGCGGCGAGCACGGGCTGGCAGCTCTCGACCTTGCAGTCGAGGACGCGCAGCGGGTTCCGCTCCATGCGCTCGTTGCAGTCGGCGCAGAGCTCGCCCTTGTGCGACCCGAGGTACGCGCGGAGGTCCTGGAGGTACGCCGGGCGGCAGCTCCGGTCGCCGACCGAGTTGAGCTTCAGCTCGGCGCGGACCCCGAGGCGGGCGAGGAAGTCGTCGAGGAGCGCGATCTGCTCGGCGTCGAGGAACGGCTCGGCGATCCCGAAGGCCTCGCAGCCGATCTGGTGGAACTGGCGGTAGCGGCCCTTCTGCGGCCGCTCGCGGCGGAACATCGGGCCCACGTAGAACCACTTCTGCGGGCCCTCGACGAACGCGCCGTGCTCGATGAACGCCCGCACCGTGCCGGCGGTGCCCTCGGGGCGCAGGGCGAGCAGGTCCTCGCCCTTGTCCTCGAAGACGTACATCTCCTTCTTCACGATGTCGGTCGCCTCGCCGACGCCGCGCGCGAACAGCTGCGCCGGCTCGACCACGGGGGTCCGCACCTCGCGGTACCCGTAGAGCGCGAACACCTCGCGCGCGATCGCCTCCATCTCCTGCCAGCGTGCCGCCTGGCCGGGCAGGAGGTCGTTCATCCCCTTGACGCCGTTGATCTTCGTCGCCATCGCCGCGTCTCTCTACCAGAAAAGGCTCAAGGGGGCCCACCGATCGGCTCTCCCACGCGCACCCGCGCGCCGGGCACGAGGCGGGCGTCGAGGCGCACGCGCCCCGGCTCGAAGAGCAGGATGACGGTCGAGCCCATCTCGAACGCGCCGAGCTCACCGCCCTTCTCGGCGGGCAGCGGCGAGGCGTAGTCGCGCGCGGCGGCGGTCGCCGCCTTGAGGTTCGTCACCGGGACGGTGGGGTCGTAGTAGGCGCGGACCCGGCCGACGACCGTCGCGCCCACCGCGACGACCGCGCAGGCGCCGAGCGGCGTCTCGAGGATCGTGACGAGCCGCTCGTTCACGGTGAAGAGGCCCGGCACGCTCCGGACCGACGCGGGGTTCACGGGCCAGAGCTGGCCCGGCACGTAGCGCCAGCCGGTGATCCTGCCGCCGAGCGGGAAGTGGATGCGGTGGTAGTCGCGCGGCGACAGGTAGACGGTCGTGTAGGCGCCGCCCTGGAGCCGCCGCGCGAGCGCCTCGTCGCCGACGAGCGCGCCCACGGAGTAGTCGATCCCCTTCGCCTGGACGAGCCGCCCGTCCGCCGCGGTGCCGGCCTCGGAGACGGCCCCGTCCACGGGCGAGACGACGACCGTGTCGCCGGGCGCGATGGGGCGGAGCCCGGGCCGGAGCGGCCGCGCGAAGAACTCGCCGAAGGTCCCGTAGACCTGGAGCTCCGGGCACTCGGACAGATCGATGCCGTAGCGCGCGGCGAACGCCCGCATGGCGGCGAGCCGCACCGACGCGGGCGCGTTCCAGCGCGTGAGCGCGCCGGCGAGGCGCGAGACGGTGTTCTTCGGCAGGAGCTTCAGGGCGGAGATGAAGAGCTTTTCGTTCATGCGGGCGCGGCAGTGTAAACCAACGCTCGGCCCGGGAGATCGCCGCGGCGCCCCGTTTTTGGCGCTGCGGCCGGGCGGACGGTGGGTGAGGCTGCAGGCCCGGAGGTGCACGATGGAGGCGATCCGCGCGGCGCGGGGGACGGGACTCTCCTGCAAGGGCTGGGTGCAGGAGGCCGCCCTGCGCATGCTGATGAACAACCTCGATCCCGAGGTGGCCGAGCGGCCCGAGGACCTCGTCGTGTACGGGGGGACCGGCAAGGCCGCGCGCGACTGGGACAGCTACCGGCGGATCGTCGCGAGCCTGCGGACCCTCGGCGACGACGAGACGCTCCTCGTCCAGAGCGGCAAGCCCGTGGGCGTCCTCGGCACGCACCCCGACGCGCCGCGCGTGCTCATCGCCAACTCGAACCTCGTCCCGCGCTTCGCCACCTGGGAGCACTTCTGGGACCTCGAGAAGCGCGGCCTCATCATGTACGGCCAGATGACCGCGGGGTCCTGGATCTACATCGGGACGCAGGGGATCCTGCAGGGCACCTACGAGACGTTCGCGCAGGCCGGGCGGACGCACTTCGGCACGGACGATCTCGCCGGCCGGCTC
Organism: Anaeromyxobacter sp. SG66; assembly: GCF_022690805.1. Lineage (NCBI taxonomy): Bacteria > Pseudomonadati > Myxococcota > Myxococcia > Myxococcales > Anaeromyxobacteraceae > Anaeromyxobacter > Anaeromyxobacter sp. SG66. The sequence goes on along the minus strand of NZ_JALCZC010000047.1, from coordinate 15,636 downwards.
GTCCTCTCCGGCGGCCTCGGCGGGATGGGCGGCGCGCAGCCACTCGCGGCGACCATGCTGGGGGCGGCGTTCCTGGGCGTGGACGTGGATCCCGCGCGGATCGAGAAGCGGCTCGAGACCGGCTACCTCGACGCGCGCTCCGGAGATCTCGACGACGCGCTCCGGCGGCTCGAGGAGGCGCGCCGCGCGCGCCGGCCGCTCTCCATCGGCCTCGTGGGGAACGCCGCGACGGTCTTCGCGGAGCTCGCCCGGCGCGGGATCGCCCCGGACCTCGTCACCGACCAGACCTCGGCGCACGACCCGTTGAACGGCTACGTGCCCGCGGACGTGCCGCTCGCCGACGCGCCGGCGCTCCGGCGCCGCGATCCGCAGGGCTACGTCCGTCGCGCCCAGGAGTCGATGGCGCGGCAGGTCGAGGCGATGCTCGCCATGCGCGCCGCCGGGAGCCACGTCTTCGACTACGGCAACAACCTCCGCGCCGGCGCGCGCGAGGCCGGGCTCGCGGAGGCGTTCTCCTACCCCGGCTTCGTCCCCGCCTACATCCGGCCGATGTTCTGCGAGGGCAAGGGGCCGTTCCGGTGGGTGGCGCTCTCGGGCGACCCGGCCGACATCGCCCGCACCGACGCCGCCGTCGCCGCGCTCTTCCCGGAGAACGAGGGCCTCCGCCGCTGGCTCGACCTCGCCGCCCGCAAGGTGAAGTTCCAGGGGCTCCCGGCGCGCATCTGCTGGCTCGGCTACGGCGAGCGGGATCGGGCGGGCCTCGCGTTCAACGACCTCGTCCGGCGCGGCGAGGTGAAGGCGCCGATCGTCATCGGCCGGGACCACCTCGACTGCGGCTCGGTCGCGTCGCCGAACCGCGAGACCGAGGCCATGAAGGATGGCTCCGACGCCATCGCCGACTGGCCGATCCTGAACGCGCTCGTGAACGCGGTGAACGGCGCCTCGTGGGTGAGCTTCCACCACGGCGGTGGGGTGGGGATCGGCTGGTCCCTGCACGCCGGTCAGGTGGTGGTCGCCGACGGCACGGAGGCGGCGGGGCGCCGGGTCGAGCGAGTGCTCCGCAGCGATCCGGCGATGGGCGTGCTGCGGCACGCGGATGCGGGGTATGAGGAGGCGAGGGAGGTGGCGAGAGTACGGGGGGTGAAGATCCCCTGAGGAGGATCGGGCGCTCGACCTCGCCCTCGCCCCCGACCTCGCCCCCGACCCCGACCCGACCGATACCCCGACCTCGACCCCGACCGCCCCGCCCCCGATCGTGCCCCCTCGCAAACCGCTCCGCCCGAAGGCCTCCCTCGTCCTCCGCAACGCGGTCGTCGCCACCTGCGACGCCGGCGCCTCCGATCCTGGCCTCATCCCGGGCGCGGCCGTGGCGGTGGACGATCGGCGCATCGCCTTCGTCGGCCCGGAGCACGGGCTCGAGGCCGCGGTGGACCTCGACGGTGCGGAGGTCATCGACGCCGCCGGGGGGCTCGTCACCCCGGGGCTCGTGGACGCGCACACGCACCTCGTCTTCGCGGGCGAGCGGGCGGGCGAGTTCGCGCTGCGCTGCTCGGGCAAGAGCTACCTCTCGGTCGCGCTCTCCGGCGGCGGCATCGCGGTGACGACGCGGGCGACGCGGGCCGCGTCCGACGCCACGCTGCTCGAGACCGCGGTGGCCCGCGCCCGGCGCCTCCTCGCCCAGGGCGTCACCACCGTCGAGGTGAAGAGCGGCTACGGGCTCTCCACGGAGGACGAGCTCAGGCTCCTGCGGATCATCCACGACCTCGCGCACGCGCTGTGGGCGGAGGTGACCATCGTCCCGACCCTCCTCGCCCACGCCGTCCCGCCCGAGCGCGCGGGCGACCGGGACGCGTTCGTGCGCGAGCTGTGCGAGGTGCTCGTGCCCCGGGCGGCGCGCGAGCGGCTCGCGGAGCACGTGGACGTCTTCGCGGAGGAGGGCGCGTTCACGCTCGACGAGGCCCGCCGCATCCTGGACGCGGGCGCGCGCCACGGGCTCGTGACGCACGTGCACGCCGATCAGCTCACCGCCTCGGGCGGCGCCAGGCTCGCGGCCGAGCTCGCCTGCGCGAGCGCGGATCACCTGGAGGAGATCGACGACGAGGGGATCGCCGCCCTCGCCCGCGCCGACGTCGTGGCCGGGCTCCTCCCGCTCTCCACGCTCTTCCTCGGCTCGAGCCGCTACGCGCCGGCGCGCAAGCTCCTCTCGGCCGGCGTGCGCGTCGCGCTCGCGACGAACCTCAACCCGGGCAGCGCCATGAGCGAGAACGTCGGGCTCGCGCTCTCGCTCGCGTGCCTGCAGCTCCGGCTCAGCCCGGCGGAGGCGCTCGTCGCCTTCACCGCCGGTGGAGCGCGGGCGCTCCGGCGTCCGGACGCGGGGCGGCTCCGGCCCGGCGGCGACGCCGACCTCGTGCTGTGGGGCTGCGGCTCGCCCGAGCACCTCGCCTGGCACATGGCGGTGAACCACGCGCTCGTCGTGGTGAAGCGCGGGCGGGTCGTCCACACCGCGGCGCCGGGCGCGGCGGTCGACTGTCGCTGAGGATCGCGTGACCGGGAGACGTTCCACGTCGACGAGGAGGCCACCGCCCGTGGTCGTGCCCGCCTAGAGGACCCCATGCGGATCGGCCTCGTCTCGGACACCCACGGCCTCGTCGACCCCCGCCTCGGCGACGTCCTCCACGGGGTCGAGCTCGTCCTGCACGCGGGTGACATCGTGAAGCCGCGGATCCTGGAGGTGCTCCGGGAGATCGCGCCGGTCAAGGCGGTGCGCGGGAACAACGACGAGGGGCTGCCCGCGCTCGGGCGCCTGCCGGAGACCGCGCTCGTCGAGGTGGGCGCGCTCACGCTGCTCCTCGTGCACGACCTCGGCGCGCGCGAGCGGCCGAAGCCTCCGGCGCGCCCGCTGCTCGTCCGCCACCGGCCGGAGCTCGTGGTCCACGGACACTCGCACCGGCCGGGCGTCGCGCGCGTGGGCGACACGCTGTTCGTGAACCCGGGCAGCGCGGGGCCGCGCCGCTTCTCGCTGCCCCGCACGGCGGCCCTGCTCGAGGTGCACGGCCGGAGGGTGAGCGTCACGTTCTTCGATCTCGCCGGCGACCCGCCCGCGCTCCTCGGCGAGCCGGTCGAGGCCGCCCTGTGAGGCGCTTCCCGCCGCCGGGCCGGACGCTCCGCGCCCTCGGCCTCGACGACGCGCCGTTCGTGCGCCGGCGGCGCGGCGACGTGGGGCTCGCGGGCGTCGTCTGCGCGGGGACGCGGTTCGAGGGGCTCGTCTGGGGCCGCGTGCGCCAGGACGGCTGGAACGCGACCGACGCCGTCGCCCGGCTGCTCGTGGGCGGGAAGTTCCTCCCCCAATTGCACCTCGTCCTCCTCGACGGCCTCGGCTTCGGGGGGCTGAACCTCGTGGACCTCGAGGCGCTCGCCGCGCGCCTCGACCGGCCGTGCGTCGCGGTCATGCGCCGCCCGCCGGACCTCCCCGCGATGGAGCGCGCCATTCGCGGGCTCCCGCGCCCCGGCCGCCGCCTCGCGCTCCTCGAGCGCGCGGGGCCGGTGCACCGGCTCGGCGGGTTCGTCTTCCAGGTGCGCGGCGCGGAGCCGGCGGCCACGGCCGAGGCCCTCGCGCGGCTGACGGACCGCGGCGCCGTCCCGGAGCCGCTCCGGCTCGCGCACCTCGTCGCCGCGGCGGTGCGGCAGGGCGAGAGCGGCCGGCGCGCCTGACGCCGCCGCGCGCCTGGACGAGCGAAAGCTCGGCGGGCCGGCGGTCGGCGCGGCGCGGCGCGGCGACCCATTGGCGCGCGCGCTCGCTCGCTGCTACGTTCCGGGACCGCGATGTGCCGCCTCTTCGGCCAGCACGCCCACCCCGGCCTAGACGTCTGCGAGCCGCTCTGCAGCGCGGAGAACGCGCTCCGCTTCCAGTCGCACAAGCACCCGCACGGCTGGGGCATCGGCTGGTACGTCGACGGGGCCCCGCACGTCCGGCGCGGGATCCTCCCGGCCCACGCCGACGAGTCCTTCGTCTCCGCCGGCCGCGAGGTCCGCTCCGCGGTGGTCATCGCGCACGTGCGAGAGGCGAGCGTCGGCCCGGTGCTCCGCGAGAACACGCACCCGTTCCTGTTCGATCGCTGGCTCTTCGCCCACAACGGGACGGTGGCGCGCTACCGCGAGGTCCCCGCGGTGCGGACCGCCATCGAGGCCGAGATCGATCCCGACCTGCGCCGCGAGATCCAGGGCGACACCGACAGCGAGCGGGTCTTCTACCTCTTCGTCTCCCGCCTCCGCGCGACCGGGGAGACGCGCGCGGCGGACCTCTCCCGGGTCCGGCGCGCCCTCGCGGACACCACCGCGACCGTCCTCCGCATCGCCGACGCCGAGCCCTCCCCGAAGCCGACGTCGCTCAACCTCGTCGTCTCCGACGGCCGCCTCCTCGCGGCGTGCCGGCACGGCCGGACGCTCCACGTCACGTCCTCCGCCGCCCCGCGCCACGTCTTCGCGGTGGCGAGCGAGCCCATCGGCGCGGGCCCGTGGCAGGAGCTCCCCGAGGGCGGCTTCGTGGGGACCGAGGACGGGGCGCAGATCGAGCGCGGCGCGCTGCGAGGGTGACCCCGGGACGGGCCGGCCCCGTCCCCGCTCGCAAGCCTCGCCGCGCTCATGGAGGCGTGATCGCCCGGGCCGTCGTTCAGTCCAGCCCCGCGATCGCGAGCCCACGCGGCGTGCGGACCTCGTAGCGGAGCTCCACCACCTTCGACTCGCGGGCCCCGAGGGCGAGCTCGTGGATCCGCACGCCGGGGCGCTCGGGATCCTCCCGCGCCGGCGCGGTGCTGCCGTCGAGGATCGCCACCTTGATCCGCTCGTCGCGGCTCACCGGGACGAGGTCGAGGAGCCTCACCGCGACCGGGGTCGCGTAGCGGTTCTTCACCTCGATGCGGACGCGGTAGCGCTGCACGTCGTCCTTCGAGAGGAGCCCCGCCGTGAGCCGCTTCCGCTCGAGCACCTTGCGCTCGACCTCGATCCGATCGTCCACGCCGAAGGCGAGCTCGAGCTCGCCGCCGGGCGGGGTGAGGGCGATGGGCGCCCGGCCGACGAACTCGTCCCCCACGTAGATCCCGGCGAGGCCGGGGAGGAGCGGGAAGCCCGTCTCGTTCACCGCCTTGGCGGTGAGGAACGTCGCGGCCTCGCGGCGCGGCGCGGCGATGCGGACGAGCTCCGCGCGCAGCGGGAAGCGCTGCAGGGCGATCTTGCGGGCCTGCCCCGCCCCGTCCACCGACTCGCGCCGCGGCGCCGTGAAGGCGGCGGAGAGGAGCCCCTGCTCGACCGACGCGGCCGCGAGCTCCACGTCCTGCTCGACCTCGGCGACACCCTGCTCGGGCTCCTGCGCGAGCGCGCTCTTCGCGGCGGCCGGGGCGCTCGCCGGCGAGCGCCGCGCCACGCCGAGGGTGTGCACGTCCCGGCGCTCCGTCAGGTAGACGGGCTCGAGCTCGGGGACGTACACGCCGCGCGCGGGCTCCGCCGTGGAGACGGCGAGCTTCACCTCGGACCAGTCCTCCCCGGTGCGCTGCCACACCGAGCCGAGGAAGGTGAGCTCCATCGTCGCCCGCTCCGGGTCGAGCCGGGCGTCCCAGATCGGCGCCCAGCCCGCGGAGCCGACCGCGTACGAGACCGCGAGCTCCAGCGCGCCGTCCCGCTCCGCCTCCAGCTCGACGCCGACCGCCTTCGTGGTCCGGGCGCGCTTCGACTGCACCTTCTCGAGCTCCGCGCGCGCCTGCGCGAGCTTCCGGGCGAGCTCGCGCCGCCCGGCCTCCGCCTTGCGCACCCGCGCGGCGGCGTCCGCGAGCTCGCGCTCGACGTGGCCGGCGAGCTCCGCCCACTCGCGCACCGAGACGCCGCGGACCGCGAGGTTCTTGGCGCGCTCCTCGGAGTAGGTCGAGCGGAGCGACTCGACGAACTTCGCGCGCGCCTGGGCGGCGCGACTCGCGTCCTCGAGCGCGCGGTCGTCGTCCTGGAGCCGCTCGATCCGCTCCTCCACCGCGCGCGCCTCCGCCGTCACCGCCGCCTGCGCGGTCACCCGCTCGACGCTCACGCCGAACACGCGTGCGCGGGCGGCGCCCTTCCCTTCCACGCGGATCGAGTCGTCGTCGAGCTCGTCCGGGAGCCCCTCCAGCACGACGCGGCTCGCGCCGGCTGGCAGCTCCACGCGGGCGACCCGGGTGACACGGGCGGACTGACGGTAGACGGTCACCGCGTCGATGCGGGACGCAGGCGAGAGCGAGGGCGCGGCGGCGGCGAGGGCGGGGACGGCGAGCGCGACGAGCGCGAGGGTGCGCATGGGGTGGGACCTCCTGCGGGTCGTAACGCGCGCGCCGGGAAAAGGATCTGACGACCGCTCGCCGATGGTATGGATCGCACCCATGGGAAAGCTCGCGAGCACGCTCCTCGTCGCCGCCGGCGCGGTCTGGACCCTCGGCACCGCCTGGTTCGCGGCGAACATCGGGATCGCGCTGTCGCGCACCGCGGACGCGCCGCTCGCGGCGAAGGCGGCCGACGCGCCGGGTGAGCGCTGGGTGCGGCTCGAGGACGTCGAGCCGCGCTGCGACACGCGCACGACGAGCAGGAGCTACACGTTCTTCCTCGCCGCGCCGAAGGGCGGCGGCGCGCAGTTCGTCGTGCAGCGCGTGGGCGACGTCCCGTGCCAGGCCGGGCCCCTGGAGGGCGGCTTCGCCCCCGGCACCTACACGCGCGACTTCCTGCAGAAGCGCTTCGGCGTGAGCCTCCCCGGCGAGGGCGAGGTCCGCATCTTCACCGAGGCGCTCTCGCCCGGCTACCTGAAGGCCGCGCTCGGGCGGATGCTGCTCTTCCTGGCGATGGGCTTCCTCGTCTTCGTCGTCGGGCTGCGCGCGATGAAGCGGGCGCGGAGCTCGACCCGCAGTTAGCGGGAGCGACCCGCGCCGGACCGGTCGAACGGCCGCGTCGCGAAGTCCGAGACGACCTCGTCGGTGTACCCGCGCACGACCTCCTCGAGCCCGCAGCCGTTCAGCGCCGCGGCGTCCGCGGCGGACATCACGCAGCGGTACCGCTCCTCGGGCCACTCGCGGCAGGCGCGGGCGAGCCCCTCGCGGTGCGCACCCGCCCACGCATCGGAGCTCGCCTTGGCGCGCTCCTCGGCCTCCGCGGTCGAGAGCTCCGGATCGCGCGCAGCCGCGAAGCGGCGCATGCCGTCCACGTAGGTCTCGAGCCCGGCGCGCAGGAGCGCGCTCACGCGATCGGCGGCGCCCTCGCAGCGGCGCGCCTCCGAGCGCGGCGCGGTGGCGCACGCGGCGAGCAGGAGCGAGACGAGCAGCGCGACGGCGCGGGTCATGCGGCCTCCGGGGGGACGGCGTCCTCGCGCGATCCTGCTCGCGCGCGGTCGCGACGGGAGGAGAAAATTGGACGTGCGACGTCGCGTGCGTACCATCGGCGTCGATGTCGCCGAGCTGCGGACGTCTCCTCGCGCTGGCCCTCCTCGCGACGGGCTGCGCCGGGGGGAAGCTCGCGGCGAGGCGCGAACCCCTGCCCCCGCCCGCCCCCGGAATCCGGGCCGGCTCCCTCACGGGAGCCGGTCCGGAGACCGGACTCCCCCGCGTGCGGACCCCCCGGGTCGCCTCCCAGGTGTCCGTCCCGCGCGCGCTCGAGTCGGCCGCGAGCCTCCTCGGCGCGAGCGCCATCGTGCTCGGCGGCGCCGACCACGGCGACGGCTGCGACGCGCTCGTCCGGGCCGCCCTGGCCGAGGGCGGCATCGCCGTCGCCGAGGGCGACGCGAGCGCCCTCCACGCTGCGGCCAGGGCCGGGGCCGGGGTCCGGCGCGGCAAGGCCCTGCCGGGCGATCTCGTGTTCCTCTCCGATCGCCCCGGCGGTCCGGTCGAGCACGTCGGCCTCGTCGAGCGCGCGGGCGCCGACGGCACGGTCGTCTTCCTGCACCGGACGGCGCGCGGCGTCGCGCGGCTGCACCTCAACGCGTCGAGCCCGTGGAAGGCGCGCACCGAGGCCGGCAAGGCGCTGAACGACGTGCTCATCGTCGGTGCCGGGCGCGTCACCACCGGACGGCTGCTCGTGGGCTACGCGACGCCCCGGTGAGCGCCCGCGCGCCTCGCTCGCCGGGAGCGAAGCACGAGCCCGACCCTCATCGCTCGAACGCGATCCGGCCCCCGACCATCGTGTGCGTCACCGGGAGCGCGGGCAGCGCGCTCGCCGGCACGGCGAGCACGTCGCCCGCGAACGCGGTGAGATCCGCGTCGTAGCCCTCGCGGATCATCCCCCGGCGCCCCTCCGCGAACGCCGCGTACGCCGCGCCCGCGGTGAACGCCCGCAGCGCCTCCTCGCGCCGGAGCCGCTCCTCCGGCAGGAAGGGCGCGGCCGCGCCCGAGGCGAGGCGCGTCTCGGCCGCGGCGAGGCCGGGCCGCACGTCGGGGCTCTCGATGGGGAAGTCCGAGCCGAACGCGAGCGGCACGCCGGCGCGCAGCACGGAGCGCCAGGCGTAGGCGCCAGCGAGCCGCGCGCTGCCGGCGCCGAGCCGGGCCGGGACCCAGGGCGCGTCGCTCGTGGCGTGAGAGGGCTGCATCGAGGCGACGACGCCGGCCGCCGCGAGCCGCGGGAGGTCGGCGAGCCGGACGATCTGGAGGTGCTCGATCCGGGGCCGAAGCGCGCGCACCGCGCCGCGCTCGCCCGCGCCCTCGATGGCCGAGATCGTCTCGGCGATGCCGCGGTCGCCGATGGCGTGGATGGCGGGCTGGAAGCCGGCCTGGACGACCGCGCGGACCTTCTCGCGCAGGAGGTCGGGAGCCGTGAGGAACAGCCCGCGGTTGCCGGGATCGTCCGAGTAGTCCTCGTGCAGCGCCGCCCCCCGGCTGCCGAGCGCGCCGTCCGCGTAGATCTTCACCGCGCGCACCGTGAGCCGCCCCACCTCCGGCGACGCCTTCCAGCGCGCCATCCGGGCGGTGAGGTCCGCCGGGGTCCCCTCTCCCTCGATCATCGCGTAGACGCGGAGCGGGAGCCGATCCTCGGCCGCGAGGCGGCGATAGACGTCGAGCACCTCGGGCGTCACGCCCGCGTCGTGCGCGGCGGTGATGCCGAGCCGGACGAGCGCGTCCATCCCGCGCCGGAGCGCCTCCTCGATCTCGGCGGGCGACGGCGCGGGGATCCGCTTCAGCACGAGGTCCATCGCGGCGTCCACGAGGACGCCCGTGGGGCGGCCGCGCGCGTCGCGGACGAGCTTCCCTCCCGGCGGGTCCTGCGTGTCCGGCCCGATCCCGGCGGCGGCGAGCGCGGCCGCGTTCGCCCAGCCGGCGTGGCCGTCGACGCGGACGAGGAAGACCGGGTGGTCCGGCACGGCGCGCGAGAGCCGCGCCTCGGTCGGGAACGCCTGCCCCGGCCAGCGGTTCTGGTCCCACCCCCGGCCGCGGATCCAGCTCCCCTCCGGCAGCGCGCGCGCCCGCTCCGCCGTGCGGGCGACGCACGCGTCCTCGGTCGGGAGGCCGGTGCAGCTCACCTCGAGCTCGGCGCGGCCGAGCCCCATCACGTGCCCGTGCGCGTCCACGAGCCCCGGCACCGCGCTCCCGACCTCGATCCGCCGTGCGCCCGGAGCGGCGCGGGCCGCGCAGGCCTCCACCGTGCCGACGCAGGCGAAGCGCCCGTCGCGCACGAGCGCGGCCTGCGCCACGGGGCGGGCCGGATCCAGGGTGTGGAGGAGGCCGATGACGAGGAGCTCGGGGGCGGAGGCCATGCCCCCGGCTCTCTAAGCGATCGATCTCGATCGGGCAACGAACAAGGTCGGCAGCCGGCGCGAACCGAAGAGCGTCGCTCAGGCGGCGCGCACCCCGGGCGGCGGCGCCACCCGCTCGGTGCGCTCCCACGTGGCGCGCTGCGTGCCGCGCACGAAGCGCCAGAGCCCGACCGCGAGCGCCGCGTTCATCGTGACGAAGTAGTGCGCGAGCGACGCCACGCGCCCGAGCCTCCCCGCCGCCACGCGCGGGCCCGCGAGCGCGAGCCCGTAGAAGAGGAGCTGGCCGAGGAGCAGGGCGCGATACAGCCAGGCGCCGGGCTGCGCGGCGAGCGGCACGCTCAGCACGAGGGCCAGCGCGAGGAGGAACGGGGTCGTCCAGCGCAGGAGCTTGTGGGACACGAACGAGAAGAACAGGAACCCGGTGCGCGGGTCGAGCAGGTCCGGCACGCGCGCGAGGGCCTGCCAGTCCCCCGCGCCGATGCGAGCCCGCCGCACGAACTCGCGCCCGGCGTCCTCGGTCGTCTCCTCGTGCGCGACGGCGTCGGGCTCGTAGGGCACCTTCCACCCGCGCACCGCGATGCGCACCGGGATGACGAAGTCCTCGACGATCGTGTCGGGGCGGATGGGGCTGAACAGGATGCGGCGGATCGCGTACAGGCCGCCGTTCGCGCCCAGCACCGCGCCGTGCTTGCCCTCGTAGTACTTGAGGACCGTCTCGTACTTCCAGTAGAGGCTCTCCTCGAACTCGGCGCGGGTCGGGTTGTAGAGGCGCAGCCGCCCGACCACGGCCCCCACGGCGGGATCGCGGAAGCGCCGAACGAGCGCGCGCAGCGCGCCCGGCTCGAGCATCACGTTCGCGTCGGTGAGGACGACGAGGTCGCCTCGCGCCCCGGGGACGAGCTTCGAGATCGCGGCGGACTTGCCGGCGCGCGGCGTGAGCTCGTGGACGGTCACGCGGTCCCCGCCGGCCGCGCGCGCGATCTCCGCGGTGCGATCGGTGCAGCCGTCGCAGCCCACCACGATCTCGAGCCGGTCCGGCGGGTAGTCGAGCGCGAGGCAGTTCTCGATCTTGTGCCGGATGACCGTCTCCTCGTCGAACGCCGAGAAGACGATCGACACGCGCGGCCAGGCGTCGGCCTCGCGCCGCGCGCGCCGGTCCTCGCCGCCCGCGACGAAGCGCAGCGCCGACAGCGCATCGCGCACGCCGTCCCAGACGAGGAGGACGAGGAAGTAGCCGAGATAGCTGAACGCGACGAGACCGAGGCACAGCCAGAGGAGGGACGCCATCGAGCGTGGACTGGAGCAACCTGCGCGCCACGCCCGCCGGCCTCCTCGGGGCCCTAGCCCCCGCCGATCGGCTCGTCCTGCACGGCTGGCTCGCGCGCGGGGTGACGCGAGCCCTCGGTCGCTAGGGGGGGCGCGACCTGGGGCATTCCGGACGCCGGGGCGACGTCGGGGATGCTCGCGGGCGTGAGTGCGCTCGGCGCCAGCCCCCGCGCGGTCGAGGCGTTGCCTCCCAGGGAGGACGCGGGTGCCGCGGTCGCGCCCTCCAGGGCGGCAGGGGCCTGCGCGGCGCTCGCCCCCACGGCCGCAGCTCCGGCCGGCGCCGCCATCGGGGGTCGCTGGGCAATCGACTTCCTCGCCGGTGGCGTGCCGTTCCCAGGCGGTGGCTCCGCAGGCGACGCGGCGGGCGGCGGCGCGGTGGGCGGCGGCGGGGCCGGCGGCCGCGCGGAGAGCGCTTCTCCGCCGGCCTCGTGGCCCGCAGGCCGGGCGTTCGCGGCCCCTTCCGCGCGCGCGCTCGCCGCGCTGGAGGCGGCCCAGCGGCCGCGGACGAAGAGGAAGCCGCCGGCGCCGAGCGCGAGGAGGCCGACCGCCGCCGCGGGCAGGAGCCAGCGCATCCGCGCGCTCCAGCGGAGCCGCGACTCGAAGGCGCCGACCGTGTCGCGGCGCAGGACGGGGTGAGCGCGGACGGAGGTCGGGCCTGGCGTGGGCCGGTAGACGGCAGGAGGGCCGGCGCGCACGTACCGGGGCTCGGGCGTGGGCGCGCGAGGCCGGGAGCCGTCGGCGCGCGGCGAGGGCGCCGTCGGCGGGACGTCGCCGATGGCGACGGCGTCAGGCGTCCGCGGATCGAGCGGGGCGCCCGAGGCGGGCGCGACGGCGATCTCGAGCTCGGCAGGAGTGAACGTGGGGCTGCTCGAGGGCGCTCGTGGCCCGGCGGACTCGGCCGGCGCGGGAGGCCGCGCCGTGAACACGTGATCGCAGCGGGTGCACTGGACCTGGGATCCGTCGGGCGCGAGCAGCGTCTCGTCCAGCTCGTACAGCGTCGAGCAGCGTTCACAGCGAATGACCAAAGCGAATCCTCCCGTCCCTGCGGCGCGGGACAGGGTACTCCACCTCCCGGGCAGGTCGCTACGGCTCCACGACGAGCGCCTCGCGCGCCTGGGCGAGCCGCTTCGGTCCGACCCCGCGCACGCGCAGGAGCGACTCGACGTCCGGGAACGGCCCGTTCCGCTCCCGGTCGGCGACCACCTCGGCGCCGAGGCGCCGGGACAGGCCCGGGACGAAGGCGAGCTCGCGTGCCGAGGCGCGGTTCGGATCCACCCGGAGCCCGAGCGCGAGCCGCTCGTCGGAGGCGAGCGGCCGAACCGGGCCGGGGTCCGTCTCGCAGCCCACCCAGTGCCGCGGGAACCGGCCGCGGCCGGAGGGCGCGCACGGCGCGGGAGCATCGGGGGTCTCGAGGATCCCGCGCACCGGCGCGGCCGCGAGCGTGGCGACGAGGGCGAGGAGCAGGGCGATCCGGCGGGCCATGTGGCGCGGCCGAGCAAGAGCCGCGCCGATGTGTGGTCCACGCGCACCCACCCTGCCCCGGGCGCCTGGACGCCACGCAGGGGGCGTCCGCCGCTCCTCGCCGGGACAACCGTGCGTCGCCCGTGTAGGGAAGCCGTCCATGAGCCACGGCACGAACGGCGGGGTACGCCAGCACGTCCTCCTCGACGGCGACACCCTCACGCTGGAGGAGGTCCAGGCGGTCGCCCTCGGGCGAGCGCGAGCGGAGCTCTCCCCCGACGCGCGCCAGCGGGTCCGGCGCTCGCGCGCGCTCGTCGAGGCGCGGCTCGAGGACGGCGAGCCGCACTACGGCATCAACACCGGGTTCGGGACGCTCGCGGAGGTGCGCATCGAGCGCGCCGACCTCGAGCGGCTCCAGCGCAACCTCGTCCTCTCCCACGCGGCCGGCGTCGGGGCGCCGCTCCCGCTCGTCGAGGCGCGGGCCCTCATGCTGCTCCGCGCGAACGTGCTCGCGAAGGGCGTCTCCGGGATCCGCGAGGAGACGCTCGACCTGCTCCTCGCGCTCCTCGACCGCGGCGTCGCGCCGGTCGTGCCGGAGCGCGGCTCGGTGGGCGCGTCCGGCGACCTCGCGCCGCTCGCGCACCTCGCGCTCCTGCTCATCGGCGAGGGGGAAGCTCTTGTTGCTGGGGGGCGCGATGACGCTGCGTCCCCCAGCAAGATGGAGCGCATGCCCTCGCGCGAGGCGCTGCGCCGGGTGGGGCTCGCGCCGGCCGTGCTGCAGCCGAAGGAGGGCCTCGCGCTCGTGAACGGGACGCAGGCGATGGCGGCCCTGGGGACGCTCGCGGTGCTCCGTGCCGAGCGGCTCGCGGCGCTCGCCGACCTCGCCGGCGCCATGACGCTCGAGGGGCTCCTCGGCTCGCACCGGCCCTTCGCGCCCGAGATCCAGGCGGTGCGCGGCCAGCCGGGCCAGATCGCGGCGGCGGCGCGGCTGCGCGAGCTGCTCGCGGGGTCGGAGCTCAACGCCTCTCACCAGGGGCCGGGCTGCCACAAGGTGCAGGATCCCTACTCCCTCCGGTGCATGCCGCAGGTGCACGGCGCGGCGCGCGACGGGATCGGCTTCTGCCGCGCCACGCTCGCCGCCGAGGTGAACGCGGCGACGGACAACCCGCTCGTGTTCCCGGAGACGGGCGAGATCGTCTCGGGCGGCAACTTCCACGGCCAGCCGGTCGCGCTCGCGCTCGACGTCCTCGCGGTGGCCTCCTCGCACCTCGCGGCGATCTCCGAGCGGCGCGTGGAGCAGCTCGTGAACCCCTCGCTCTCGGGGCTGCCGCCCTTCCTCGCGCCGCAGCACGGCCTCAACTCCGGGTTCATGATCGCCCAGGTCACGAGCGCCGCGCTCGTCTCGGAGAACAAGGTCCTCAGCCACCCCGCCTCGGTGGACTCGATCCCGTCGTCGGCGGGACGCGAGGATCACGTCTCGATGGGGATGACCGCGGCCCTCAAGGCGAGGCAGGTCCTCGAGAACGTGCGGACCTGCCTCGCGATCGAGCTGCTCGTGGCGGCGCAGGCGATCGACCTGCGGGCACCGCTTCGACCTGCCGTGAAGGTCGCGGAGGCGCACCGCCGGATCCGGGCCGTCGTCCCGCGCCTCGACGAGGACCGCGAGCTGCACCGCGACATCGAGGCGGTCTGCCGGCTCGTGGACGACGGCCAGCTGGACCTCTGAGCGGCCCCCCACTCGCAGCGAGGGGACGCACCCGCACGCGGCGCGTCCCCTCGCGGATCCCTGCTCGGCAGGACGGGGTCCCTACTTCCGCCCCTCGCCGCCCGGCGCGGTCGTGCCGCCCGGGGTCGAGGCCCCCGGCGCCGGCGCCGACGGCGTCCCGCTCGGCGTGGTCGTCGAGCCGGGCGGCGTCGAGCTCCCCGGCGGAGGCGTGAGGTCCACGCCCTTCCCGCTCCGGGCGTCGCCGCTCGCGCGGACCTCGATCCGCTTCGCGACCGAGACGCCGGCCTTCGGGTCGAACGACACGCGGACCTGATCGCCGCGCTTCAGCTGCGCCACGCTCTTGCGCCCTTCGCCCCGCACCTCGGTCCTGGCGGTGACCTGGATGTCGCGCATCCCGTCGGGCGCCTGGATCGTGAGCCTGTCCTTCCCGGTGCTCACGATCTCCCCGCTGAGGGTCGCCTGCTCCGCGCGCGCGTGCGGCTGCGTCACGCTCGCGCCCTCCTCCTGCTGCGGGGTCTTCGGCGTCTTGCGCTTCTCGTCCCCCGCCTGTCGCGCGCTGCCTCCCGCCTCCACACCGGACGGCGTGCCGTAGCCGTACCCCTTCATGTGCTTGGGCTCGGCCTCCTGCGTGTCCGCCCCCTTCGCTCCCTGCGCCTTCTCCTCTCCCTGCTGCTCCTGCTGCTTCGCCTCGGACTTCTGCTGCGACTCCTGCGACTTCGTCTCCTGCGCCGCCGCAGGCCCGGCAAGCAGCACCGCCGCGAGCGCGATCGTCCCGAGCTGCATGACCTCTCCTCCCTTCCCGGAAAGATGACGACCGGCGGCGCGCGCCGCTCGCCCGCTCGGCGGGCGACCGCTCCCCCGGACCGTCGCGGCGCGAGTCCAGGCCGGCCCGTCAGGCCCGCTCGCCTCCCGGCGCGAGCGGGTTCGCGCCCGCCCGCAGGAACCCGCGCTCGCCCGTGAGGAGGTCGAGCACGAGCGTCGCGGCGTCGTCTGCCACCGCGTCCGCGCTGTGCGCCTCGGCGAGATCGAAGACCTTCAGGTAGGCGTGGCAGTGATCGCAGGCCTCGGCGGCGACGCCGCGCGGGCCGCCCTCGACCTCGAGGTACGAGAGCCCGCCCGCCTCGCGGCAGACGGGGCACTGCGCGCGCGGCACGTGCCACTCGGCGCTGCAGAGGCCGCACACGACGTAGCGCACGCGGGCGTCGCCGAGGACGACGCTCGCCACGGGAGCGCCGCCGCAGACCGGGCAGGCGGCCCCGGCCGGCGCGGGGGTGGCCGGCTCGAGCGCCGCGGCGAGCCGGGTGAGGTGCGCCTGGAGGGCGGCGCCCACGAACGGCGCGGCGGCGAGGTCGGCCGGCGCGCCGGCGAGCACGTCGTC